>JBJKPA010000518.1:0-8216 GCA_046706905.1 Gemmatimonadaceae bacterium | reverse complement strand
CCGTGCGCCACCCGCTTCTCGAACAGCGATTCGCGCGCCGCCACGTCGTCCATGTGCGCGTAGAAGAAGTCGCCGCTGATGCCCGCGAAGGCGACCACGTCGGCCTCGGTCACCGTGCGGCGGTGCGTGATCAGCGTTTCCCCGATCTCCAGCTCCTCGAAGTACTTCCGGAAGGGGTGCACGCGGTCGTGCGTCTCCTCGGCCCCCGGCATCCACTGGTCCATCACCCGCGTGAGCACGGTGGGCGAGCCCTGCACCGCGGTGCGCTGCATGTAGTGGAGCACGCCCCGGGCGCCGCCCATCTCCTCGCCGCCCCCGGCCCGCCCCGGGCCGCCGTGCACGAGGTTGGGCAGCGGCGACCCGAGCCCGGTGCTCTCCTTCGCGCTCGTCCGGTCCAGCACCATGAGCCTTCCGTGATAGGGCGCCACGCCCAGCACGACCTGCCGCGCCGTGCCCCCGTCGTGCGTGAACAGGGAGCCGCAGAGGCTCCCCCGCCCCAGCTTGGCGAGGGCAATCGCCTCTTCCACCGAGCCGTAGGGCATCACCGTGTTCACGGGGCCGAATGCCTCCACGGCGTGCGGCTCGTCGTGCTCGAACGGCTTGTCGCAAGCCAGCAGCATCGGGGCGAAGAAGGCGCCCTTCTCGCGCTCGGCCCCCACCACGGGGAAGTCGGCGTCGCCGCCGTACACCAGCTCCCCCGCCCCGCGCAGCTTCGCGGCGTTGGCGCCCACGTCCTTCACCTGCCCCTTACTGGCCAGCGGGCCCATGCGCACCCCCTCGGCGGCCGGGTCGCCGATCACGACCTTGTCCAGCCGGGCGCGGAGCGCCTTGATGACGTCCTCCTCCATCCCCGAGGGCACGAGGGTGCGGCGGATCGCGGTGCACTTCTGCCCCGCCTTGGCGGTCATCTCACGCACGACCTCCTTCACGAACAGGTCGAACTCCTCGGTGCCGGGCGTCGCGTCGGGACCCAGGATCGAGCAGTTGAGCGAGTCGGCTTCCATGTTGAAGCGCACCGCGTGCTCGACGATGGCCGGCGTCTCCTTGAGCATGCGCCCGGTGGCCGCCGAGCCCGTGAACGCCACGGCGTCCTGGCAGCCGAGGTGCGAGAGCAGGTCGCCGGCGCTGCCGCAGATGAGCTGGAGCGCGCCCTCGGGGAGGATCCCGGCCGCGATCATCTCCTTCACCATCGCCTGGGTGAGGTACGAGGTGACGGTGGCGGGCTTCACGATGGCCGGCACGCCGGCCAGGAGGGTCGGGGCGAGCTTCTCCAGCATGCCCCAGCACGGAAAGTTGAAGGCGTTGATGTGCACGGCGACGCCCTCGAGCGGCACGCACACGTGGCGGCCGACGAAGGTGCCGCCCTTGGAGAGCGGCTCCATCGCGCCGTCCACGTAGAACGTCTCGTCGGGGAACTCGCGGCGCCCGCGGCTCCCGTAGGCGAAGAAGGTCCCGATTCCGCCGTCGATGTCGATCCACGAATCCTGCTTCGTCGCGCCCGTCGCCGCCGAGAGGGCGTACAGCGCGTCCTTCCGCTCGGTGAGATACAGCGCCATCGCCTTGAGCATGCGCGCGCGCTCGTGGAACGTCATCGCGCGGAGCTTCGGGCCGCCCACCGTGCGCGCGTACTCGGCCATCGCCTTGAAGTCGAGGCCGCCGCTCGACGCCTCGCCGATCTTCTCGCCGGTCACGGCGTGCACGAGGTCGGCGGCCTTGCCGGTGCCGGTCACCCACTCGCCGAGCGCGTAGTTCTCGAGCCTCATCCGGGGTTCCTCGATTGCTTCCAGGTCTGGTAGGTCTGCTGTTGCGTGCGGCGGTCGGCCGGCACCTCGCGCAGCGGCTCGCAGGGGCGCCAGCCGGCGCGCATCCGCGCCGGCAGCTCCTGATAGACGCGCGTGCCCGCGGTCTTCCAGGCGAGCATCTCGTCGGTGACGTCCTTCACGACGCGGGCCGGGCTCCCCACGACGACCTTGCGCGGCGGGATCTTCATCTCGCCCGGAATGAAGGTGAGCGCGCCCACGATGCACCCGGCGCCGACCTCGGCGTTGTCCATGATCACCGCGTTCATGCCGACCAGGACGTTCTCGCCCAGGCGGCCGCCGTGGAGCACCGAGCCGTGCCCCATGTGCGCCGCGTTCTCGAGTACGGCCGTGGCCCCGGGAAAGGCGTGGATCGTGCAGCTCTCCTGCACGTTGCACCCGTCGCCGATGACGACCGCGCCCCAGTCGCCGCGGATCGCCGCGCCGGGCCCGACGTACACGTCGCGGCCGATCACGACGTTGCCCGTGACCGCGGCCTGCGGATGCACGAACGCCGATTCGTGGATCACCGGGACGAACCCCTCGAACTCGTAGATCACACGCGCTCCAGCACCATCGCCATGCCCTGTCCCACGCCGATGCACATCGTGCACAGCGCGTAGCGCTTCTTCGTGCGCTCCAGCTCGCGCAGCGCGGTCAGGATGAGCCGCGCGCCCGACATGCCCAGCGGATGGCCCAGCGCGATGGCGCCCCCGTTGGGGTTCACGCGCGGATCGTCGTCCGCGATGCCGAATTCCCGCAGGCAGGCCAGCGACTGCGCGGCGAACGCCTCGTTCAGCTCGATGACGTCCATCTGCTCCAGTTTGAGCCCGGCCAGCTCCAGCGCGCGCCGCGTGGAGGGCACCGGTCCCATTCCCATGATGCGCGGCTCCACGCCGGCGGCGGCGACCGAGACGACGCGCGCCTTCGGCGCCAGCCCGAACTCCTTGGCGCCCTTCTCCGACGCGACGAGCAGCGCCGCGGCGCCATCGTTCAGGCCCGACGAATTGCCGGCCGTGACGGTTCCCTTGCCGTCGGTGCGGAAGGCGGGACGCAGTTTGGCGAGGATCTCGGGCGTCGTGCCGGGACGAATGAACTCGTCGTGCTCGACGCGCACGGGGTCGCCCCTGCGCTGCGGGATCTCGACCGGCGCGATCTCCTCGGCCAGCCGTCCCGATTCACGGGCGGCGGCCGCCTTGTGCTGCGAGCGCACGGCAAAGGCGTCCTGGTCGGCCCGCGACACGTGGAACTGCTCGGCCACGTTCTCGGCCGTCTGCCCCATGGAGTCGGTGCCGTACTTCGCCTTGGTGTCGGGATTCACGAACCGCCAGCCGAGGCTGGTGTCGAAGAGCTGCACGTCGCGGGCGAACGGCTTGGCGCCCTTGGAGAGCACGTACGGCGCGCGGGTCATGCTCTCCAGCCCGCCGGCGAGATACAGATCGCCCTCGCCGAGCTTGATGCCGCGCGAGGCGTGGGCCACCGCGCTCAGTCCCGACGCGCAGAGGCGGTTCACCGTCTCGCCCGGCACCGTGACCGGGATGCCGGCGAGCAGCAGCGCCATGCGCGCCACGTTGCGGTTGTCCTCGCCGGCCTGGTTGGCGCAGCCCATGATCACGTCGGTGATCCGCGCCGGGTCCACGGCGGGATTGCGCGCCAGCACGGTGCGCAGGACGTGCGCGGCCATGTCGTCGGCGCGCAGGTCGCTCAGCGCGCCGCCCAGGTTGCCGACCGGAGTGCGAATGCCGTCTATGAGAAACGCGTCCATCATGTCGTCACGGATTGGGGAAAGTGGTCCTGGCGGGTGCGGTACACGGTGCCACGGAAGAGGGCCACGGCGACGTCCGCCTCGTTGCGCACCCGTACCATATAGTAGGCGATGCGATTCGCGGCGCTCAGCTCTTCGGCCACGGCCGTGAGCACGTTGCCGGGTTGGACGGCCACCGGGTAGCCGATGTTGTTTTCGATGGCCACCGTGATCCGGCCGTTGGTGTTCGAGGCGAAGGCGAGCGCACTGTCGGCCAGCGAATAGACGATGCCGCCGTGCGCGACGCCGAATCCGTTCACCATCTCGGCGCGCACGGCCATGCGCAGCGTGCAGCGTCCGGGCGCGATCTCGAGCAGCTCGACGCCGAGCCACCGGCTGAACGCATCGCGGTCGAGCATCCCGCGCGCGACCGCCTCGGCCAGCGCCTGAGGGCCGGGGGGGCCCGGCGCCGGCGCGGTCACCCGAGGATTCTCCGCGCTTCCTTGGCCAGGCGGCGCAGCAGCGGGCTCGGCCGGTAGCGGTCCTCGCCGTACTCGTCCTCCAGCGCGGTAATGCGCTGGAGGACGGTACGCACGCCCAGCTCGTCGCCCCAGGCGAGCAGGCCCTTGGGGTAGTTCACGCCCTTCGTCATCGCCAGCTCGATGTCCGCGGCCTCCGCCACGCGGAGGTGCAGCGCGTCCACCGCCTCGTTGACCAGCATGGCCACGATGCGGTCCACGATGCGCTTGCCGAGCGCGTTGTCGGTCGTGGGCTCGGGATTCGACGCGCCCTCGCGGTAGTCGTAGTACCCGCGCTGCGTCTTGCGGCCCAGCCGCCGGGCTTCGACGAGGCGCCGCTGGGCGAGCGCCGGGCGGTAGCGCGGGTCGTAGTACATCGCCTCGAATACCGACGCGGTCACGGCGTAGTTGACGTCGTTGCCGATGAAGTCCATCAACTCGAACGGCCCCATCCTGAACCCGCCGATCTCGCGCATGGCCCAGTCGACGGTGGCGTAGTCGGCGATGCCCTCCTCGGCGATGCGCAGCGCCTCGCCGTAGAAGGGCCGCGCGATGCGGTTCACGATGAACCCGGGCGTGTCCGACGCGACCACCGTGGTCTTGCCCCACGCGTCCACGAATCCCCGGACCGCGGCGGTGACGGCGGGATCGGTGGTCAGCGCGCCCACGATCTCGACCAGCGGCATCGCGGGCGCGGGGTTGAAGAAGTGGATGCCGACCACGCGCTCGGGGTGCTTGCAGGTGCCGGCGAGGGCCGTCACGGAGAGCGAGGAGGTATTGGTGGCGAGCACCGCGTCGGGCGCCACGACGCGCTCCAGGGCGCCGAGGACGGCCTTCTTGAGCGTCAGGTTCTCGACGATCGCTTCGATCACGAGGCCGCAGGACGCGAAGCGCGCCCACTCGGCCTCGCCGATGCCGGCGACGTACTCGATGCGGGCCTGCGCGGCCTCGGCGTCGGCCGCGGTGAGCTTCTCCTTCTCGACCCGGCGCCGCAGGGACGCGGCGATCCCCGCCTTCGCGCGCTCCAGCGCGCCGGGGATCGCGTCCGAGAGCACCACCCGGTGGCCGTGCGTCGCCGCCACCTGCGCGATGCCCGAGCCCATCGCGCCGGCGCCGACCACGCCGACCGTCGTATCTGCTGCGAGCGCCATTACTGCCCCGTGAATTGAGGTTTGCGTTTCTCGAGAAAGGCCCGGACGCCCTCCTCGTAGTCGTGCGTGCGGCCCGCCTCGCGCTGCAGCTCCTCCTCGTACTCGAGCTGCGAGTCGAGATCGGTGCCCAGCGAGCGGTTGAGGGCGCGCTTGGTGAGACCGAAGCCGCGCGTCGCCTGCGAGGCGAGCGACTTGGCCAGCGCGAACGCCGTCTCGTGCAGCACCGAGTGCGGCACCACGTCGTGGACCAGCCCCAGCTCCCTGGCCCGCGCCGCGGTGACCTTCTCGGCCAGGAACATCATCGCCGTGGCGCGATGGAGGCCGACGAGCCGCGGCAGGAAGAAGGTGCCGCCGGTGTCGGGGATGAGACCGATCTTCGAGAAGCTCTGGATGAACGACGCCTCCTCGGCGGCGATCAGGATGTCGCAGGCGAGGGCGAGGTTCGCGCCGGCCCCGGCCGCCACGCCGTTCACGGCGGCGACCACGGGCTTCTCGATCGTGCGGATGAGGCGCACGATCGGGTTGTAGCCGGCCTTCACGATGTCGCCGAGGTCGGGCGGCGGCGCGTCGGGGGGCACCGCCTCGGCCAGGTCCTGCCCGGCGCAGAACGCGCGTCCCGCGCCGGTGAGCAGGATGGCGCGGACCATCGGGTCCTTCCCCACCGCGCCCAGGGTGAGCTGCAGCTCCGTCGCCATGGCGCGGTTGAAGCTGTTGAGCACGTCGGGCCGGTTGAGCGTGATCGTCGCCACGCCGTCGGTGATCGTGCCGTCGATGTACTGGTAGGCCATCCACATCCTCGCGGATCGGGGGAGCGCCAGCGCGCTAAAGATATGGCATTCGGGCCCCGATGCGCACCCGACTCTCCCCATTCGGGGCTCATCAGGCCAGATTTCGAAACGTGGCCAACCCCCGAGGTTCCATGCCCGCGAAGTCGCCGTCCAAACCGTCCGCGCCGGCCCCCGCCGGGGGCCCCGCCCGTCGCGCCGTGAACCCGGCGTTCGACTGGCGGAGGATCGCCTACGACACCCTGGTGTCGCGGGCGCTGGACGACGTCGAGGAGACGACGAACAAGAACCGGACCTCGGTGCCCAAGGAGCACCTGGTGCTGTACCAGTTCTCGGCGCGCGGGCACGACATGGCGCAGGCCATCCTCGGGTCGCTCCTCACCGGCAAGCACGACGCCGCGGGCGCGTATTACCGGTCGCGGCCCCTGCTTCTGTCCCTGGGCCTGAGCATCGAGGACGCGCTGGCCAGCCCGCTGGGCCGATCGGGCGGGTTCAGCGACGGGCGCGACATCGGCGTGGTGTGCAACCTGCCCAAGCGCGAGGGGGCGATCGTGCTCCCCATGTCGGGCGACGTCGGCTCCCAGTACACGCCGTCGGCGGGATGGGCGCAGGCCATCGCCTACTATCGGGACACGCTCGAGGACGCCTCCTACGCCGGGTGCATGAGCGTGGCGCTCGGCGGCGACGGGTCGGTGGCGACCAACGGCTTCTGGTCGGCGCTCACGATGGCGACGACGCTCAAGCTGCCGATGCTCTTCTACATCGAGGACAACGGGCTTGGCATCTCGGTGCGCGGGCAGATGCAGACGCCGGGCGGCGACATCGCCCGGAACCTGGCGTCGTTCGGCGACCTGTTCATCCGCGACGGCGACGGCACCAATCCCGACGAGGCGGCGCGGCTGCTCAAGGAGGTCGTGGACCACGTGCGTTCGGGCGCGGGGCCGGCGCTGATCCGGCTCACGGTGCCGCGCCTGTGCAGCCATTCGGGCCCCGACAACCAGAAGGGCTACCGCAGCGAGGCCGAGATCGCCGAGGACGCCGGGCGCGATCCGCTGCCCCACCTGCGCGAGTATCTCGTTCCGGCGTTCATGTCGGAACGGGAATGGGAGGCGCTGGAAGCCGAGGTGGCCCGCGACGTGGACGCGGCGCTCGCCGGCGCGCGGGCGCGTCCGGCGCCGGTGGCCGACACGGTCAAGCGGTTCGTGTACGCCGAAGAGCGCCGCCCGGGCGACGCGGAGACCATGGGCGGGCTGTCCGACGCCGAGCTGTCGGCGCTGGATGGCCGCGAGACCGCGGACGACGACGGCGACGTGATGCGGTTGGCCGAGGCGATCCGCCGCACGCTGCGCACCGAGCTGGCGCGCAACCCGAAGGTGCTGGTGTTCGGCGAGGACGTGGGGGTGAAGGGGGGCGTACACCTCGTGACCGAGGGGCTCCAGAAGCAGTTCGGCGAGGAGCGTGTGTTCGACACCTCGCTCTCCGAGGAGGGGATCGTGGGCCGCGCGGTGGGGATGGCCGTGGCGGGGCTCATGCCGGTGGCCGAGATCCAGTTCCGCAAGTACGCCGACCCGGCCACCGAGCAGCTCAACAACTGCGGCACGATGCGCTGGCGCACGGCCAACCAGTTCGCGGCGCCGATCGTGGTGCGGATGCCCGGGGGCTACGGCAAGGACGTGGGCGATCCCTGGCACAGCCTGAGCGACGAGGTGCGGTTCGCGCACGCCATCGGCTGGCAGCTCGCGATTCCCTCGAACTCGGCCGACGCCGTGGGGCTGCTGCGGTCGGCGATGCGCGGGCGCAATCCGACCATCTTCTTCGAGCATCGGTCGCTGCTCATGACCAGCGACGGGAGCGCGCGCTACCCGGGCGACGACTACGTGATCCCGTTCGGGAAGGCCAAGCGGCTGCGCGAGGGGGACCGGATCACCGTCGTGAGCTGGGGGGCGATGTCGCTGCGCTGCGCGGAGGCGGTGGACCGGCTGGGCGCCGGGGCCGGGGTGGACCTGTACGATCTGCGTACCATCGCGCCGTGGGACCGCGCGGCTGTATTGGAGTCCGTAAAGCGGACCGGCCGCTGCCTCGTCGTGCACGAGGACGTGATGACGGCCGGGTTCGGCGCCGAGATCGCGGCCACGGTGGCGCGCGAGGCGTTCTGGTACCTGGACGCACCGGTGGACCGGTTGGCCGTCGAGGACGTGCCGATGCCGTACCATCCGGTG
>JBJKPA010000517.1:0-4178 GCA_046706905.1 Gemmatimonadaceae bacterium | reverse complement strand
ACGATGGCGTCGGCGCGGAGCGACTCGGAGACGTCGTTGCGCGCGATGAGCGCGCGCACGGCCTCGCGGGCACCCGGACTGCCGTTCTGGCTGAGCGCGCGGACCGCCGCCCGCTGGATCTGCTCGTCGCTGCTCGACTTGACCAGCGACTCGAGCGTGGCGAGCGCCTGATCGCCCGGCATCCGCGCCAGGAAGGTGATCGCGTCGGAGCGCAGCTCCGGGTCCTCGTGTTCGTTGGTCGCGACGGTGATCAGCGTGTTGGTCGCCACGGTGTCGCCGCGCCGGACGAGCATGAACAGCGCCGAGCGCTTGAGCTGCGTGGAGCAGGTGTCGGTGCGCGCGAGGACGCGGCGCAGGAGGGGCGTGGCGGCGGCCGGATCCATCTGGCCCAGCGCGTTGAGCGCTTCGGCCTTGACGCTCATTTCCTCGCGGTCGCAGCCACCGTTCTTCTGCGCTTCCCGGGCGATCTGCGCCGCAGCCTGCGCGTCGCCGCGGGCGGCGAGCGCTCCGCGGATGCGCGCCGCCAGCGCGGCGGCGTCGGCCCTCATGGAACTCCGAGCCGCCGGCCCGTTCTGGTCGGCGAGGAGGTCGAGTGCCTGATGCAGCTGGTCCGTCGTGCCGATGCGATAGCGCGAAAACGCCTCGAAGAAGGCGCAGTCGGCCACGTATGCCGACTTCGGATACTTCTGCACGACCTGGCTGAACAGGTCGGACGCCTGACGCCAATCGCCGCGGTTGAAGGCCTCCCGCGCCGCGCGATAGAGCGAGTCGGCCGGGTCGCCCTGCACCCACGGGGCCCGCGGAGCACGCGCGAGGCGGTCACCCGAGAACGCGCCGTTGAGCCCGCCGAGGCTGAAGTTGGCCGCGGCACGCCAGGCGTCGGCGGAGGCGAGGTCCTGCAGCCGTTGCACGTCGATGTTCGCCATCGCGCGCTGGGCCTGCTCCTGCGCGCGCTCGGCCAGCTCCTGCGACCGGAGTTGGAGATCCCCGAGCCGCGACTGGAGATCCAACTGGAGATTCTGATCGAGATCGAAATCGAGGTCCGGAGCGACGAGCGGCGACACGTCCACCCGCGGCAGTGGCGCGGGGCGCGGCGTCGGCACGGGCCGCGGACGCACCGGCGGGTTCTGAGCGCCGAGCGCCGACGCAGCCAGGGTGAGCGACGAGATCAACGCGGCGAATTTCATGGGGGTCATTCCTCAGTCGGCGGAGAGATCGGCCGCGGCGGTGCGAAGGCGCGGCAGGACGTCGCGCTGCTCCAGGGCCTGATTGATGAGATCCAATTCGGTGTGGTTCTGTTCGGCCTGCAGGCGGACGATCTGCGCCAGTACGACCTCGAGGTCGTCGAGCAATCCGTGCAGCTTGGCATCCTGCGCGGCCGGCGAATCGAGCAGCAGGCGCGTGGTGAGCAGCAGGTTCGTCGCCTTGGCGATGAACTGGCCGTTCGCGTGGCCGGCACGAACCTCGGTGGGCAGCGAGAGAAGGAGCGCCGTGGTCTGATCGAGATACTGCGAAGTCGTCGGCTCGTAGACCGCGGGGAGCGGAAGCTTGGACGTCGCCGCGGCGACGGATGCAGTGGGAGCTGGCGTCGCCGCGGCCGCCGGATGGAGCAACCGGTCGAGCGGCGTGAACCGGCCGATGGCGATCCCCACGACGATGGCCGCGGCGAGGCCCAGCCACTGCGGCACGCGGTAGCGCCGCGGCACGCGGTCGTGGAACGCGACGGCTTCGATGCCGGCCCACATCCGCTCGCGCGCTTCGGCGTCGAGCGGCGGGGGCTCGTGGTAGTGCCGGGCCGCGTCGGACATGGGTGGTTGGAAATGCTCGTCCTGCATGGCCTACTCCTTCATGAACGGGGCGAGGGCCTCTCGCAGCATCCCCCGCGCGACGAACAGCCTGCTCTTGCACGTCCCCTCGGCGACGCCCAGGACCTGGGCGATCTCGAGGTGCGTGTACCCTTCGACATCGTGCATCACGAAAGTCGTTCGATAGATCTCGGGAAGCCGGTCGATCGCGGCACGCATCCGTTCCCGGAGGTCGGGGTCGGCCCGCGGATCGGGCACGGCGTGCAGATCGGCCACGGCGTCCAGATCGGTCTCGCGGTCGCGGCGGCTGTGCTTGCGGCGCAGGTTCGACGACACGGTCACCGTGATCCGGTAGAGCCACGTGCCCAGCGCCGATTCGCCGCGGAAGCGGCGGAGCTGCGCAAAGGCGCGGATGAACGTCTCCTGCGTCAGCTCGCGCGCCCGCTCCTCGTCGCCCGTGAGGCGGAAGGCCAATCGGAAGACCCGGTCCACGTGCGCATCGTACAGGTCCCGCGCGGCCAGCCGGTCGCCATCGAGCACGCGGCGAATGAGGGTGCGCTCATTCGCCCGCTGGTTCGAGGAAGGGGCGGGGGCGGAGGGGTGCGGTAGGGTCACGAGACGCCGCAGGATAGACACATGCCACGGGTAAACCGTTCGAATCCCGGCCTGGCCGCCCCTGGCAGGCCGGGCCGCGCCGTGCATCTTTCCGCCCGCCCTTCTCCCTTCCCACCCCACGGCATGGCCCAACCCACCGAAGCACCTCAACTGGCGCGCCGCCTCGGCGTGTTCGACGCCACGATGATCGTGATGGGCGGCATCATCGGCGCCGGCATCTTCATGAACCCGTCGGTGGTGGCGCGGGCCGTGCATACGCCGGGGCTCATCCTCGGGGCGTGGATCGTGGGCGGCGCGATCGCGCTCACCGGCGCGTTCGTGTACGCCGAGCTGGCGCAGCTCCGCCCGCAGGTGGGCGGACAGTACGCCTATCTGCGCGACGCCTTCCACCCGATGGTGGCGTTCCTGTACGGATGGGGGCTCCTGCTCGTGACGCAGACCGGTGGGATGGCCGCCGTCGCGGTGACCTTCGCCGACTACTTCCGCGAGCTCACGGGCATCGGCATGTCGAGTGCGTGGCTGGCGGTGCTCGCCCTGGCCGTACTCACCGTGGTCAACTGCTTCGGCGTGCGGTCGGGGAGCAACGTGCAGAGCGCGCTCATGGTGACCAAGATCGCGGCCGTGCTGGCCCTGGTGACGATCGGCTTCCTGGCCCCGGGCGCGCCGCCGGCGACGAGCGGCGTCGCCCCGGGCGGGGGCAAGGCGGTGCCGATCGCCTTCGCCGCGGCGATGGTGCCGGTGCTGTTCGCCTACGGCGGGTGGCAGACCTCGAGCTTCGTGAGCGGAGAGCTCAAGAACCCAACGCGCGACCTGCCGCGTGGACTGCTGATCGGCGTGATCGGCGTGATCGTGTTGTACCTGGGCGTGAACGTCGTCTGCCTGCACGCCCTTGGCACCGACGGGCTCGCGGCGACCACAACGCCTGCCTCGGCGGTCATGCGCAAAGCGCTCGGCAACTTCGGCGCGCGGCTTCTCGCGGCGGGGATCGCCGTTTCCACGATCGGGTTCCTGAGCCAGGGAATGCTCACCGCCCCGCGCGTGTATTACGCGATGGCCAAGGACGGCGTGTTCTTCAAGAAGGTCGGATGGCTGGACCCGCGCTCTCGCGTGCCGACGGTGGCGATTGCGCTGCAGGGCGTGTGGGCGGCGGTGATCGCCGTCTCGGGGCGGTACGACCAGATCCTGAACTACGTCGTGTCGATGGACGCCGTGTTCTTCGGACTCACCGGGGCGGCGCTGCTCGTCCTGCGCCGCCGCGAGACGACCCAGGGTGGAGACGCCGCCGGCATGGGCGCCGTGACGATGCGCATGCCGGGGCATCCGTGGACGACGCTCGTGTTCGTGGCGGCGTTCTGGTCGCTGGCGCTGAGCACCATTCTCCAGTTCCCGAGCGCGTCCGGAATCGGCGTGCTGATCATGCTGGCCGGGGTGCCGGTGTATTTCCTGTGGGCGCGGCGCCGCTGAAACGAATCGATTCGAAAGGCCGAGTAAGGATGGGGGAGGGAAGCGCGAATCGCCTACCGTTGGCGGCATGCGCGCATGGCCGGTTCTTCTCTGCGCCCTCGCGGCGGCGTGCACGCTCCGGAAGCTGCCGCCGAACGACCCGCGTGCGCTGACCGTCCGCGTCCTCGACGTCGGGCAGGGCGACGCGATCTATGTCACCAACGGCGGGAGCCGTGTGATCATCGACGGCGGTCCCGACGCGACCCGCTTCGGGTACCTGCTCGATTCCCTCGGCGTGCACGACGACACCGTGGA
>JBJKPA010000516.1:0-7167 GCA_046706905.1 Gemmatimonadaceae bacterium | reverse complement strand
ACGTGGCCGAGGTAGTCGGCCACGAACTTCTCGTAGTGCACCTCGTCGAACACGACGGCCCGCGTCGAGAACAGCGCCCAGAACCGCGTGAGCGCCGCGAGCGCCGTGAGTACCCAGAGTTCGGGCGGGGCGAGGGAACGCAGCCGTTCGCGCATCCCCAATTGTATCGGCGCCGCCGACCGCTGCCCACTCCCGCCGCGGTGACTGGCGGGGCGCTTCCCGGGTGACGAGCTTTAGAGACCGAATTCCGGAGTCGCTCCATGGTACGCCCCGTGTTCCGCCGCGCCGCCCTGGCCACCGCCCTCGCCCTCGCGGGCGCCGGTCTCCCGCTCGGCGCGCAGCAGCCGCCCACCTACCCCGTGACGCGCAAGGACAGCGTGGTGACCGACTACTTCGGCACCAGGGTGGCCGATCCGTACCGGTGGCTCGAGGACCAGCACGCGCCGGAAGTGGCGCGCTGGGTCGAGGCCGAGAACGCCGTCACGTTCAAGTACCTGGACCAGATTCCGCTGCGCGACGCCTTCCGCACACGGCTCACCCAGCTCTGGAACACGCCGTCCATCGGCGTGCCCGAGCGCATCGCCGGCCGGCTCTATCTCCGGATGAACTCCGGCCTCCAGAACCAGTCGGTGCTGTACGAGATGGCGTCGCTCGACGCGAAGCCGGTGGAGCTGATCGATCCCAACAAGCTCTCGGCCGACGGGTCGGTGGACCTCGCGTCGTACTCGCCGTCGCCCGACGGGCGGTATCTCGCCTACGGGCTCTCGTCCGGCGGCTCCGACTGGGAGCAGCTGCACGTGCGCGATCTCGCCACGGGCCGCGACCTGCCCGACACGGTGCACTGGGTGAAGTACTCGGGCATCTCGTGGACCAGGGACGGCCGGGGCTTCTTCTACACGCGCTTCCCCGAGCCCCCCAAGGGCCAGGTGCTCACCGCGGCGGCGGTGAACGGCAAGATCTACTACCACACCGTGGGCACCCCCGATTCGCGAGATCGCCTGATCTACGAGCGTCCCGACCGGCCCGACTGGTACGAGGGCGCGTTCGTGACCGACGACGGGCGCTTCCTGTTCATCACGCTCAACCACGGCACCAACCCCGAGAACCTGCTCTACTACGCCGACCTTGGCGACCCCATGCACCCGGACGTGGGCGCCGCGATCCATCCCGTGAACACGTCGGACGACGCCGAGTACGGGGTGATCGGCAACCTCGGAGACACGGTCTTCATCGAGACCACGAAGCACGCGCCCAACCGGCGCATCGTCGCCCTCACGCTGCCCGACACCGACCTCGCGCATGCGCGCACGGTGGTCCCGGAGACGGCCAACAACATCCAGGCGTCGCTCGTCGCCGGCGGGCGCGTGGTCGTGCAGACGCTGGAGGACGTGCAGAGCCACGTGCGGATGTACGCGCCGGACGGGAAGCGCCTGGCGCAGATCGCTTTGCCCGGCATCGGCGCCGTGGGCGGGCTGAGCGGCCGGGCCGACCGCCAGGAGCTGTTCTACGCCTTCTCGTCGTACCTCGCCCCGACCACGGTGTACCGGTACGACTTCGCGACCGGCCGGTCGGCGGCGTTCTCGCCGCTGCCGCGCAAGCGGCTCTTCGACCCGTCGCCCTACGAGACGATCCAGGTCTTCTACCACTCGAAGGACGGCACGCGGGTGCCGATGTTCATCACGATGAAGAAGGGCACGAAGCTCGACGGCTCGCACCCCACGATTCTCTATGCGTACGGCGGGTTCGACATCGCGACGCTGCCGAGCTACAGCCCCACCGTGGCCGTGTGGCTGGAGCACGGCGGGATCTACGCCGTGGCCAACATCCGCGGCGGGAGCGAGTACGGCGAGGCCTGGCACCACGCCGGCCGGCTGGCCAAGAAGCAGAACGTGTTCGACGACTTCGCGTGGGCGGCCAAGTACCTCATCGCCGAGCACTACACGTCGCCGCGGCACCTCGCGATCCACGGCTACTCCAACGGCGGGCTGCTCGTGGGCGCGACGGAGGAGCAGCACCCCGAGCTGTTCGCCGCCGCCTACGCCGGCGCCGGCGTGATGGACATGCTGCGCTACCAGAAATTCAGCGCCGGCATCGGCTGGGTGCCGGAATACGGATCCTCCGATAACCCGGCGCAGTTCAAGTACCTCATCAAGTACTCGCCGGTGCAGAACGCGAAGCCCGGGACGTGCTATCCGGCCACGATCGTCACCACCGCCGATCACGACGACCGCGTCGTGCCCGGGCACTCGTACAAGTTCACGGCGGCGATGCAGGCGGCGCAGGGCTGCAAGCGGCCCATCCTGATCCGCGTCGAGACGCAGACCAGCCACGGCTACATGCCCACCGACAAGCGCATCGCCCAACTGGCCGACGTGTGGGCCTTCACCGGCTGGGAGACCGGCATGCGGTAGCCCGGCCCGGGTTCCGCCACCACGATGTCTCCGTCGCGACCGCCCGCCCCGTCCGGCCAACCGTCCGCATCCCCCGCGGACCGGCGCGGGCTGTCGCTCGGCCTCACGCTGCCGCTGTATCTGGCGGCGCTGATGGCGGTGATGATCGCGGTCCACACGTGGGCCGACTACCGACACGAGGGCGACACCGCGCGCGAGCAGGCCGAGCGCCGATTGAACGAGGCCGCGGGCGAGCTGGTCCAGTCGCTGGTCCAGATGCGCAGCCAGCTCAAGAGCGGCATGGCGGAGGTGGCCGCCCACTCGGCCATCGCCACGTACCTCGAGGCGCCCCCCCGCCGGCGCGCCCGCGCCGCCGTCAACGCGATGGAGCTGCTCCGCCCGGTCGGCGACTCGCCGGCGATGGTCGCCGCCGAGCTGTGGGACACCGCGGGGCACACGCTCCTCGCCGCGGGCAACGCGCGCGGCCTGCATCGTCCGGCGGCCGACGCCACGCTTCTGCGCGAGGCCCGCGACTCGGCGGACCCCGTGATCGGCCGGCTGCGCATCGCCGGGAAGCGGACCGCGTTCCCGGCCGTGATCCGTGTGACCGCCGGTGGCCGCGTGCGCGGCTACCTCGTGTACTGGCGGCGCCTCACCTCCTCGCCGCTCGCCCAGCGCCAGATGGGTTCGCTCATCGGCACCGGCGCCCGGGTCTTCGTGGGTGACGTGGGCGACAGCGTGTGGACCGACCTCTACGCGCCCGCGGCCCCGCCCCCGATTCGCGTCGACACCGCGAGCGGCGTGATGAACTACCGCCGGCAGGCGGGCGAGATGCTCGCCGTCGCCCGCCTGGTGCCGTCGCTCCCCTGGGCCGTGCTGGTCGAGTTCCCGGCCGACTCGGTGGTCGCGCCGGCCCGCGCCGGGCTGCGCGAGCTGCTGCTCATGGACGGCCTCGTGCTCCTGCTCGGCATCGGGGGCGCGTGGTGGCTCAGCCGCCGGCTGGTGCGCCGCCTGGGCACGTTGACCGTCGCCGCCGAGACGATGGCCGGCGGATCGCCCGGCGACGGCGGGGCGATCCACGGCGACGAGATCTCGCGGCTCGCCGGCGCCTTCGAGGCCATGTCGGAGCGCGTGCGAGGCGCGATCGCGGCCGCCGAGACGTCCGAGGCGCAGTACCGGCAGCTGTTCGAGTCCATCCCGTTGCCGACCTACGTCATCGACCTGGACACGCTGCGCTTCCTGGCCGTGAACGAGGCGGCGATCGCGCACTACGGGTATTCGCGGCAGGAATTCCTGGCCATGACGGCGCTCGACATCCGCCCGCCGGAGGAAGCGGCGCGCATCAGGGCCGAGGTGCGAAAGTTGGGGCCCGTGCCCCAGCCGCGCGGCATTTGGCGTCACCTCAAGAAGGACGGCACGCCGATCGAGGTGCAGGTCGTCGGCCACGAGATCCAGTTCCATGGGCACGCCGCCGGGCTGGCCGTGGTCACCGACGTCACCGAGCGCAACCGGCAGGAGGAGGCGCTGCGCCAGTCCGAGGAACGCTACCGCGCGCTGATCCGCGAAGCGCCCTACGGCATCGCGCTGTCCACGGTGCAGGGCGTGTTCCTGGACGCGAATCCGGCGCTCGTGCGCATGCTGGGCTACGACTCCGCGTCGGAGCTGATCGGGCTCCACGTCCAGAAGGTGTACGCCGACCCCGAGGTGCGGCGCGCGATCGCCGCCGAGCTGCGCCGGTCCGGCCAGTCGAGCCGCGACGCGCTCCAGTGGCGGCGGCGCGACGGGCGCTTCGTCACGGCGCGGCTCACGACGCGTCTCGTGCCCGGCCACGAGGGCGCCGAGCCGTACGTCGAGGCGATCATCGAGGACGTGACCGACCGGCTCCGCCTGGAGGAGCAGTTCCACCAGGCCCAGAAGATGGAGGCGATCGGGCGCCTGGCCGGCGGCATCGCCCACGACTTCAACAACCTGCTCACCGTGATCATGACGACCACGGAGCTGTTGATGGAGCGGCGGCCCGACGATCCGCCGGCCACGCCCGAGCTGGCGGAGGTGTACCGGAGCGCGCAGCGCGGCGCCGAGCTCACGCGGCAGCTGCTCGCGTTCAGCCGCCGCCAGGTGCTCACCATGCAGCCGCTGAGCGTCGGGCACCTGGTGATGGACATGGAGATGCTGCTGCGCCGGCTGCTCGGCGAGGACGTGCGGCTCCGGGTCGTGACGAGCCGCGAGCCCGACATCGTGCGCGCCGACGCCAGCCAGCTCGAGCAGGTGCTGATGAACCTCGCCGTGAACGCGCGCGACGCGATGCCCGAGGGCGGCCAGCTCCTGATCGAGACGGGCCCGGTGGATCTGGACGAGGGCGAGATCGCGGGGCACCCGGCGATGGCGCCGGGCGCCTACGTGCGGATCGTCGTCACCGACAGCGGAACGGGCATTCCGGCCGACGTCATGGAGCACCTGTTCGAGCCCTTCTTCACGACCAAGCCCAAGGACAAGGGAACGGGACTCGGACTCGCCACCGTGTACGGCATCGTGAAGCAGCTCGGCGGCTACGTCTGGCCGTACAGCGAGGCCGGCCGGGGCACGACGTTCAAGATCTTCCTGCCCCGCGTGCCCGAGCCGGAGCGGGCGGCGCGCGCCGAGTCGGCCCGTCCCGCCGACGAAGGCGGCCACCAGACGATCCTCGTGGCCGAGGACGAGGCGCCCATCCGCGCGCTGCTCGCGCGCGTGCTGCAGGGCCGCGGCTATCACGTGATCGCGGCGGCGAGCGGCGAGGAGGCGCTGCGGGCGGTGGCCGAGCACCAGGGGCCCATCCACCTGCTGGTGAGCGACGTGGTGATGGCCGGGATGAGCGGCCCGCAGCTCGCACAGCGGCTCGCCGAGCTGCACCCCGAGACGGTACCGCTGTTCCTGTCGGGCTACACCGACGAGGCGGTGCTCCGCCTCGGTGTCGCCGCCGGGCGCGTGGCGTTCCTCCAGAAGCCCTTCACGCACACGACGTTCCTGGAAAAGGTGCGGGAGGTGCTGGAAGACGGTGAGTCGGTAGGACAGTAGGACGGTAAGACGGATAACTGCGGAACGCAGTTCACGGTCATACGGTCCTACCGTCCTACCGTCATACTCTTTACAGAACGTGCGGCAAACACCCACCGCCGGGCCGCCCGCGCCCGACAGACCCGCCAACCGGAGCCCCCTAGCCTGACAGTGGGAGAAGGGGGCCGATGCCGACCAACCTCGTAAGCACGGCGGCGAGCGACGCTCGCGCCCGGCGCGCCGAACCGGAGGCGCCCACGCACGTCCCGGTGTTCGGACCGGGCGCGGTGGCGCGGAGCACGCCACGCATGTGGACGATCCTGCGCGTGCTGCGCCGCCACGGCGTGCTCGGCGCGATCCGCGGACGCCGCCACTGGCCCGATCCGGTGGCCGTCCGCACGGCGCTCGAGGAGCTGGGCGTGGTGTTCCTCAAGTTCGGCCAGGTGCTGGCCGTGCGCCGCGACCTGCTCCCCGACGCGTACACGCACGAGCTCGAGCGCCTGCACGACGCGCTGCCCCCGATGCCGTTCGCCGACGTGACGCGGGTCGTCGAGCGCGACCTCGGCGGGCCACTGGGCGACCACTTCTCGGCCGTGGACGAGCGTCCGATCGCCGCCGCCACCATCGCCCAGGTCCACCGCGCCACGCTGCGCGACGGCCGTGAGGTGGTGCTCAAGGTGCGCCGTCCGGGGCTCGGGCCCCGCGTCCGCGAGGACGTCGCGATTCTGACCTACCTCGCGGCGGTCGCCCAGCGCGCCGTGCCGCGGCTCCAGTCGTTCGACCTCGTCGGGCTCATTCAGGAATTCAAATACAGCCTGCAGCGCGAGCTGGACTTCCGGCTCGAGGCGCGGACGATCCGCCGCTTCCGCGAGGCGCTGGAGGACCTGCCCGGGGTGTGGACGCCGGACATCGTCCCCGAATTCTGCGGCCCGGCCGTGATCACCATGGAGTACTTCCGCGGCGTGCGCGTGGACCGCTACGCGGCCACGCACCCCGACGAGCGGCCGCGGCTGGCCCGCGCCGTGGCCGCCCTGCTCCTCCACCAGATCTTCGAGAACGGGCTCTTCCAGGCCGATCCCCATCCCGGGAATATCGCCGTGCTCGCCGACGGGCGGCTCTGCCTGCACGACTTCGGCATGGTCGGCGAGCTGGACCCCGCGATGCGCGAGGCCCTCACGGCGCTCCTCGACGCCGTCGTGCGCGGCGACGTGCGCGACACCGCCGACGCCTACTGCGACGTCGGCCTCGTGGGCCCCGACGTGGACCGCGCGGCGCTCGAGGCCGACCTCAGCACCCTGCTCCGCCGCATCCACGAGCAGGACCTGACCGAGATCTCGGTCGGCGACGCCCTCGAATCGCTGCTCCGCGTGGGGAGCGCGCACCACATCCGGAACCCCGGTCCCATCCTGCTCCTCACCCGCGCCTTCCTGCTGGCCGAAGCCGTGATGCGCGACCTCGACCCGTCGCTCAGCGTGGCCGAGGCGTTCCGGAGCGAGCTGGAGCGGGTCGCCGTGCACCGCTACTCGCCGGCCCGGCTGTTCGAGGAGGCGCAGCGCATGCGCCGCGACGTGGAGCGCCTGCTGAGCAGCGCGCCGGCGGACCTGCGGCGCACGCTGCGCCGCATCGCCGAGGGCGAGCTGGGGCAGATCCACATCCCCGGGCTCGAGCGCACCGAGCGCCGCGCCACGCGCGGCGTGGAGCGGCTCACCGGGGGCGTGGCGTCCGGGGCGCTGCTCAGCAGGCG
>JBJKPA010000515.1:0-3468 GCA_046706905.1 Gemmatimonadaceae bacterium | reverse complement strand
CACCGACGACGTGCCCCTCGACCGGCGCCGCCGCGAACTCGCCATCCTACAGCTATTCACCACACCCCACTCCCCCCTAGATCCTTACTGGCTGAGCGGGCTCGCCGAGCGCACGCTGGCCGGTCCGATCCGCTCACTGCGCCAGGCAGCGCTGACCCTCGCCGCGGGAGGGCGCGCGCCGGCCCTCGAGGACAACCCGACGGTCGAGTTCCGCCCCGTGTTCGCCGCCTTCCGGCGGATGGCCAGCGACCTCGAGGCGAGCCGCGTGGCCATGGCGCACGCCGAGCGCGTGCTGGCCTGGGGCGAGATGGCGCGCCAGGTGGCGCACGAAATCAAGAATCCCCTCACGCCGATCCGCCTGGGCGTGCAGCACCTGCAGCGCGCGCGGGCCGACAAGCGGGTGGACTTCGACCGCGTGCTCGACGAGAACGTGGCGCGGATCCTGGCCGAGATCGACCATCTGGACGAGATCGCGCGCGCGTTCAGCCGGTACGGCTCCGGCCCCAGCGAGCGGGCCACCGCCGAGCCGACCGACGTCGCCGCCGTGCTGCGCGATCTGATCGGCCTGGAGCGCATGGGCGAGGAGGGGCTGGCCTGGCGGCTCGAGGGCGCCGACGGGCGGGTGATGGCGCTGGCGCAGCGCGACGAGCTGCGTGAGGTGCTGCTCAACGTCTACGAGAACGCCCGGCTGGCCGGCGCGCGCACCATCGCGACGACGCTCGCCACCGACGGGGCGGTCGCAATCGAGGTCCGCGACGACGGCCACGGCATTCCCGCCGACGTCGTGCCGCGTGTGTTCGAGCCGCACTTCTCCACGCGCACCAGCGGGAGCGGCCTGGGGCTCGCGATCAGCCGCCGGCTGATCGAGGGATGGGACGGCACCGTGGAGCTGAAGAGCTGGGAGGGGAAGGGGACCCTCGTGCGGATCGCCCTCCGGCCGGCCTGAGCTACAGGCGGATCCGCACCGTCTTCACGTTCACGAATTCGCGCAGGCCGAACGCGCTCAGCTCGCGCCCGTAGCCCGAGCGCTTCACGCCGCCGAACGGGAACCGCGGATCGGACGAGACCATCGCGTTCACGAACACGCTCCCCGCTTCCAGCTCGCGCGCGAACCGCTTGGCCTCGGCGCGGTCGCGCGTCCACGCGCTGGCGCCGAGGCCGAACCGCGTGTCGTTGGCGATGCGCACCGCCTCCTCGAAATCCTGTACCACGAACACCGAGGCCACGGGGCCGAACAGCTCGTCGGTGTACGCCGGCGAGGCGGGGGACACGTCGGTGAGCACGGTGGGCTGATAGAAGAACCCGGGTCCGTCGATCGGCGCGCCGCCGGTGAGCACCCGGGCGCCCAGCGCCACCGAGCGGTTCACCTGGTCGGCCAGCTCGCGCACCGCCTGCGCGTTGACGAGCGGCCCGACCTGCGTGCGGTCGTCCATCGGATCGCCGACCACGAGGCCTTCCATGGCGCGCGTGAATCGCGCCAGGAACGCGTCGGCGACGTCGCGGTGCACGATGAACCGCTTGGCGGCGATGCACGACTGCCCGTTGTTGATCGTACGGGCGCGCACGGCCACGTCGGCGGCGCGGTCCACGTCGGCGCTCGGCATGACGATGAACGGATCGCTCCCCCCCAGCTCGAGCACCGACTTCTTGAGGTGCCGGCCGGCGGCGGCGCCGACCTGCGCGCCGGCTCCCTCGCTGCCGGTGAGCGTCACCGCGGCCACGCGGGGATCGGCGATCACCCCCTCCACCGCAGACGAGGGAATCAGCAATGTCTGAAAGACGCCGGGCGGTGCGCCGGCGTCGGCGAACAGCTGCTCCAGCGCCAGCGCACACTGCGGCACGTTGCTCGCGTGCTTGAGCAGCCCGACGTTGCCGGCGACGAGCGCCGGCGCGGCGAACCGGATCACCTGCCAGAACGGGAAGTTCCAGGGCATCACGGCCAGCACCACCCCCAGCGGGTGGAACTCGACGCGCGCCTCCTCGGCCTCGGCGGGCACCGGCTTGGCGGCCAGCATGCTGTGGGCGTGCTCGGCGTAGTAGCGGCAGGCGAGGGCGCACTTGGCGGCCTCGTCGCGCGCCGCCGTGAACAGCTTGCCCATCTCGAGCGTCATGAGGCGCCCGTAGCGCTCGCGGTCGTGTTCCAGCAGGGCGCCCGCCTGGGCCACGACGCGCGCCCGATCGGCGATCCGCACCTGCCGCCACGACCGCGCGGCCTCCGCGGCGCGTGCCAGCCGGGCTTCGGTTTCGGCCGCCCCGTGCGGCGCGAAGGCCTGCACGCGCTGGCCGGTGGCCGGATTGATCGTCTCGATTGCCATGCGACTACTCCTCGTGCATCAGGCGCCGGCCGGCTCGTCGGATCCCCAGACCCCGCCCTCCTCCTCGTCGCCGCCCAGCCAGCGCCGCCACCAGGGCGCGCGGCGCTCGCGGTGCGCCACGGCGCGTACCGCTTCGCGCCACGCGCGCTGCATCACGGCCGCGTCCTGGAACCGGCGCCGCAGGTCGGCCTCGAGCCCGTGCCGCAGCCAGTCCGCGATTTCCTCCGGGAAGTCGGAGAGATCCACGTCGGCCGACAGCGCGCGGGCCAGGATCGTGCGCACGTCCGATTCGCCGTACGGCGGCTTGCCCGCCAACGCAAAGTACACGATCGCGGCCAGCGAGTAGCAGTCCGCCGCGGTATCCTGTGCCTCGCCCAGCAGCTGCTCGGGCGGGGCGAAGGCCGGCGTGCCGCCGGCGTCGGCCGGGTCCTGCCCCCAGATGTTCGCGATGCCGAAGTCGGCGATGCGCCACCGCCGGTAGCGGTCGATCACGATGTTCTCGGGCTTGAGATCGCGGTGCACGACGCCGATCGAGTGCGCGGCCGCGAGCCCGTCGAGCACGAGGTCCACCTGCGGGGCCAGCTCGGGCAGCGGGCGCGGGCCGGCGCGCTGCAACAGCTCGGCCACCGATCCCGCTTCGGCCAACTCCATCGTGTACCAGGCCACGCTGCCGCGGGAATCGAAGTCGTAGATCGGCACGATGGCCGGGTGGGCGAGCTGCGCGGCGAGCTGGGCCTCGCGGCGGAAGCGCGCCACCGCCATCTCGTCGCGCGCGATGTGCGGGTGGAGCAGCTTGAGCGCGACCTCGCGGCCCAGCGAGAGATCGCGCACCCGCCACACCGAGCCGAACGTGCCGGAGCCCAGCGGCGCCAGCACGTCGTAGTCGTCGCCCAGCGCCCAGCGCAGGCGCGCCTCCTCCGATTCCTCCGGGGCGCCGGTGTCCTCGTCGGCGAGCATGAGCATCGTGCGGCTCCCCACCACGCGGTCCACGGCGCGCAGCATGGCCGCCGCGCTGGGAAACCGCTCGTCGGGGCGCTCGCGCAGCGCGCGGTCGAGCACGGCGGCGACGGACTTGGGACAGTCGGGGCGCACGAGCGAGATCGGCGGCACGTCGCGGGCCGGCGGCTGCTCGCCGGTGAGCGCGAAGAAGCAG
>JBJKPA010000514.1:0-3357 GCA_046706905.1 Gemmatimonadaceae bacterium | reverse complement strand
GCAACGGCAACGGGGGCGCGGCGGGCGCCGACACCGCGGGCCGGCAGGCCGCCGCCTACAAGCCGCCCGAAACCCGGGTGGACGTGCAGATCGCGCGCGACATGCCGAACGCGACCGCCGTGCTGCGCGGCGCCCGGGTGCTCACGATGAAGGGGCACGAGGTGATCGAGAACGCCGACATCGTGATCCGCGACGACCGCATCGTGGCCGTGGGCAAGCGGGGCAGCGTGAAGATTCCGCCGGGCGCCAGGGTGCTGGACATGAAGGGCAAGACGATCGTGCCCGGGTTCGTGGACACGCACTACCACACGCAGTGGCTGGTGCCCGACGTGCACGTGGGGCAGGTCTGGCAGTACCTGGCCATGCTCGCCTACGGCGTGACCACGACGCGCGATCCGCAGACGTCGAACACCGAGGTGCTGACGTACGAGGATCAGGTGGAGACGGGCGACATGGTCGGCCCGCGCATCTACTCCACGGGCCCCGGCGTGTTCAGCGCCGAGAACATCCGCACGCTCGAGGACGCGCGCGACGTGCTCAAGCGGTACGCCGACTACTACCATACGAACACGCTCAAGATGTACATGTCGGGCAACCGGCTCACGCGGCAGTACATCATCATGGCGGCCAAGGAACTGGGGCTGATGCCGACCACCGAAGGGGGACTCGACTTCAAGCTCGAGGTGACCCACGCGATGGACGGCTATCCCGGCGTGGAGCACACGCTTCCCATCACGCCGCTGTACGATGACGTCATCGACTTCTGGGCCAGGAGCGGCACGACCAACAGCCCGACGCTGATCGTGTCGTACGGGGCGCCGTTCGGCGAGAATTACTGGTTCACGAACACGAACGTGCACGACGATCCCAAGGTGCGGCACTTCCACCCCGAGAACGACATCGACGAGAAGACGCGGCGCCGCGGCCAGGGGGCCGGGGGGAGCCCGGGACCGGGTGGCTGGTTCCGGCCCGAGGAATATGCGTTTCCGCTGCACGCCGCCTTTTCGAAGGGCGTCGTCGAGGCGGGCGGCCGGGTGGGGGTCGGCAGCCACGGCCAGTTCCAGGGCCTGGGCTACCAGTGGGAGATGTGGATGCTCGCCATGGGCGGGATGAAACCGTACGACGTCCTCCGGTGCGCCACGATCCTGGGCGCCGAGGGGATCGGCATGGAAACGGACCTCGGGAGCATCGAACCGGGTAAGATGGCAGACCTGGTCGTCCTCGACGCCAATCCGCTGGACAACATCCGCAACACCAACACCATCCACTACGTGATGAAGAACGGCCGCCTGTACGACGGGAATACGCTCGACGAGGTCTACCCCCGGACGCGCGCGCTCCCGCACTACCTGTGGCAGGACAAGATCCCGCACGTGGAGGCAGGGCTCGACAACCACTGATGCGACGGATCGTTCCACTCCTGCTGTTCACCGCGGCCGCGGCCGTCGTCGGCGCGTGCTCGCACCGGTCGCCGCTCCTCGAGCCCACGCCCGAGGAGCTGCAGACCCCGGGGCCGGACAGCTTCCGCGTGGCCATGCAGACCACGCGGGGGCCGGTCCTCCTCATGGTGCACCGCGACTGGTCGCCGTACGGCGCGGACCGGTTCTACTTCCTGGTCACGCATGGATACTACGACGACACGTACTTCTTCCGCGTCGTGAAGGGGTACGTGGCGCAGTGGGGAATCTCCGGCATCCCGGCGGTGAATCTCGTATGGCGGCACCGCGATCTGCCCGACGACCCGGTGATGCGCAGCAACCGGCGCGGGATGGTCGCCTTCGCTCGCGGGGGCCCGCAGACCCGCGACGTGCAGCTCTTCGTGGACTACGCCGACAACGCGAAGCTCGATACGCTGAACGGCTTCGGCTTCCCGCCCTTCGCCCAGGTGATCGAGGGCATGGGCGCGCTCGACTCGCTCTACAGCGGCTACGGCAACCGCCCCGCGCAGGACTCCATCGAGCGTGAGGGCAACGCGTACCTGCTCCGGAAATTCCCGAAGCTCGACCGGATCATCACGGCGCGCGTCACCAGGACCTGGGGCGACACGCTGAGCGCCACCATGTCGCTGGAGCGCGGCCGGTACGCGCCCGACCGCCGCCGCCGTGGCGGCGGCGATGGGGACGGCGACGGCGGGTTCGGCGGAGGATTCGGCGGCGGCGACGGGGACGGCGGCGGGCGCTGACCGTCCGCCCGGCCGTCACTCCTGGTCGGGCACCCGCCAGGCGAATCCGTTCTGGGCGATGAGCTGGTGGGCCGATGCCGGGCCCCAGGTGCCGGCCTCGTAGGTCTCCATGCGCGTCGGCGGGTGCGCGTCCCAGTAATCGAGGATCGGGTCCACCACCTTCCACGCGGCCTCGACCTCGTCGCTGCGGGTGAACAGCGTGGCGTCGCCGAGCATGACGTCCAGGAGCAGCGTCTCGTAGGCCGGCGGGTTCACGTCGCCGAACGCGTCGCGGTACTTGAAGTCCATCGCCACCGGCGCGATCTCGACCTGCCGCGCGAGCTGGTACGCCGCGCCGGGGGTCTTCACCTGAAACGACAGCGAGATCCCCTCGTCGGGCTGGATGCGCATGACCAGCGTGTTGGGCGCCATCAGCTTGCGCGTCTCGTGCCCGAACATGAGCAGCGGCGGATCGCGGAACTGCACGGCGATCTCGGACACCCGCTCGGTGAGCCGCTTGCCCGACCGCAGGAAGAAGGGCACGCCCTTCCAGCGCCAGTTGTCGAGAAAGAGCCGCATCGCGGCGTAGGTCGGCGTCACCGAATCGGGCGCGATCATCGGCTCCTGGCGGTAGCCGGGGACGTCCTGGGCGTGGATGCGTCCGGCGCGGTACTGCGCGCGCACCACCGAATCGTCGATCTCGGCCGGCCCCATGCCCCGCACCGAGCGCAGCACCTTCACCTTCTCGTCGCGCACGGCGTCGGCGTTCATCGTGACCGGCGGCTCCATGCACGTCAGCGCCAGGAGCTGCATGAGGTGGTTCTGGAACATGTCGCGCAGCACGCCCGCTTCCTCGTAGTACCCGCCGCGCTGCTCCACCCCCACCGTCTCGGCCACCGTGATCTGCACGTGGGCGATGGACTGCCGGTTCCAGAGAGGCTCGAAGATGGCATTGGCGAACCGGAATACCAGGATGCTCTGGACGGTTTCCTTGCCCAGGTAGTGGTCGATGCGGAAGAGCTGGCACTCGTCGAACAGCTCGAGCACCAGATGGTTGAGCGTCTCCGCCGTGGCCAGGTTGTGGCCGAACGGCTTCTCGATCACCACCCGGCGCCAGGGCCGTTCGGCGGCGCCGCTCGATTTGGGCGCGAGCCCGCTCTCCGAGAGATGGCGGACGATCGCCTCGAACACGCTGG
>JBJKPA010000513.1:0-5904 GCA_046706905.1 Gemmatimonadaceae bacterium | reverse complement strand
AGCGCCGAGCGCTAGTCGATGTCCTTGCCGATGATCGCCTCGATCTGCGCCTTGGCGGTGCGGGCGGTCATCCGGGCCAGGATGAGGCTCTGGCGGGCGTTGGCCAGCGCCGTCTGCTGGGTGAGGAAGTCCACCAGCGGCACGGCGCCGGCCCGGTACTGGGCGTCCTTGGCGGCGACGTTCTCCTCGGCGGCCTGGATCGTGAGTTGCTGCAGCTCGATCGTCGCCTGCGCGGTGCGGAACTGGGCCAGGTACTGGACGATGTTCTCGCGTGCGGCGAGGCGGGCATCGCGCAGCTCGGCGCGGGCGTTGTCGGCGTTGGTGTTCGCGGTGACGACGTTCACTTCCCGCTGGAAGTTGTCGAACAGCGAATAGCTCGCGTAGTAGTAGAGCTGCTGGTTGCTGACCAGCGAGCCGCCGCCGATGATGAAGTGCGGCGTGGAGTAGAATCGGCTGTACCCGTACTGGACGCCGAGCCTCGGAAGGTAGCGCGCTATCGCGGCCCACTTGCTCGCGTGGTTCGCGTCCACGACCTGCTCGGCCTGCCGCACGCTGGGCCCGTCGAGCGCCAGCCGGATCAGCGTGGCGCTGTCCACGCTGATCGTCGGCACGAGGCCGGTGTCGGCGGGAATAGCCGTCACCTCGTGGTCGCCGCCGACCAGACGGGTGAGGGCCGCGTTCGCCGTCACGAGGTTACCCTGGGCCGTGATCAACGCCAGCTTTGCCTGCCCCACGGCAACCGCGCTGGTGAGCGAATCGGCGCGCGACATGGAACCGCCGGCGATCTTTGCCTCGGTGACCGCCATCTGCCCGTTCGCTTCCTTGAGCTGCTGCTCGGCGGCGGCCTCGGCCTCGCGCGCTTCGAGCACCGCGAAGTACTGCTGCTTCACGTTGAGCGCGATGGCGTAGCGCTGAATGACCTGGTTCTGATCGGCGGCCACCTTGTTCGCGCGGTCCTGAATGAACTGGAGGATGCGCTGTCCACCGTCGAACAACGTCAGGTTGAGCCCGTAGCCCTTGCTGTAGCTCCAGTTGCTGGATGTGGAGATCAGCGATCCCTGAAAGAAGTTCTGGCCGTTCACGCGGTAGGCCGACTGGTTCAGCGAAATACTTGGGAGGAAGGCGGCGATCGAGCTGGTGAAGGTCGCCCCCGCCACGGCCGAGGCGCTCTTCGCCTGGACGGTGAGCGGCGAGATCCCCTGCGCCTTCGCGACGGCGTCGGCCAGCGAGATCGGTTGCGGCCCGCCGTCGGCGCCCTGCGCGGCGAGCGGCAGCGGGGCGGCGAGGGCGACGAGGACGGCGAGGCGGACGAGGGGCAGGCGCATCTGAAGCTCCGCAGAAGACACGTGTTGGACACCGCCGAGCCTAGCAAGGCTTGTGCCGCGGTGCGATGGCGGCAAACGAGCGGACGAAAAGGAGTTACGGGAGTCCGGGGCCCCAGGATTCAGGCAGGCGGTGACCGGTTCTGGGACACGGCGTCCCACTATCGGACGGTCGCCCGCCGAGGGCACGCTATGGCTTGTCCAGTACCTCGCGCACCGTCGCCGCCATCGCGTCCAGCGTGAACGGCTTCGCGACGAACGCGTGACCGCCCGTGGACCGTCCAGACTCGGGCTCCGAGCCCGTCGACGAGCCGCTCATGAACACCACCTTGATCGCGGGGCGATCCTCCTCGAGCCGCACCACCAGGTCGCGGCCGTCCATCCCCGGCATGTGGAAGTCCGTGAGCACGAGGTCGATCGGACCCTCGCGCTCCGTGGCGATGCGCACCGCCTCGCCGCCGTGCGCCGCCTCCACCACCTGATACCCGCGCCGCACCAGCGCCCGGCGCAGCGACGCCCGCAGCAAGTCGTCGTCCTCCACCACGAGCACGACTTCGTGGCCCGTGGCCGCGCTCTGCATCGCGGTCACGCGCGGCGTGTCGTGCAGCGTCCTCGCATCCGCGGGCAGCTCGGCCGGGAAGAACACCGAGAACGTCGTGCCCTTGCCGACGACGCTCTCCACCCGCACGTAGCCGCCGGCATCGCGTACGATGCCGTACACCGTGGACAGCCCGAGCCCGGTGCCCTTCCCCACGGGCTTGGTCGTGAAGAACGGGTCGAAGATCCGGGTCAGCGTTTCCGGATCGATGCCGGTGCCGTTGTCGGTCACGGAAACGGTCACGTGCGGCCCGGGCTTGAGCCCGGGCAGGAACTTCACGTCCTCCTCGTCGAGCACGACGTTCCGCCCCTCGACCACGATCTCGCCTCCCGGCGGCGTGGCGTCCACGGCATTGATCACGAGGTTCATCAGCACCTGCTCGAGATGCGTGGGGTCGATGCGGACGATCCCCAGCGGGCGCTCGAGGTCCAGGCGCAACGCCACCGAGTCGCCGGTGACGCGCCGCAGCATGGATTCCAGCTCGGCCACCGCCTCACCCATCGGGAGCGCGCGGGGAATGATCGCCTGCTTGCGGCTCATCGCCACCATCTGCCGGGCCAGCGCGGCCGCGCGCTCGCCCGCCTGGCGCACCTCGCCGATCTCCTCGCGCCCCACCGCGTCCTCGGGCATCTCCAGCAGCGCCAGGTCGCAGTAGCTCCGGATCACGGTGAGCAGGTTGTTGAAGTCGTGGGCGATGCCGGCGGCGAGCCGGCCCACCGCCTCGAGCTTCTGCGCGTGGTGGAACTGCTCCTGGAGCTCGCGCTGGTCCGTGGTGTCCACCGCGGCGATCGCGAGGCCCAGCAGCTCCCCCGTGTCCGTGGTCACGGGATGGAGGTTGAGCAACAGATTGCGGGTCCGCGTACCGTTGCTTCCGCCACGCATCATCTCGAAGTTGCGTACCGGCTCGCCGGTCGCGAGCACGTGCCGCATCGCCCGTTCCAGCTCCGGGTCGAGCGCCGGATTGATCGCCGTCATCGGCCGCCCCACGTGCGCCTCCGGCGGCAGGCCGGTGATGTCGGCCGTGGCCCGGTTCACCAGCAGGTACCTGAGCTCGGTATCCACCAGGGACATGGCGACGGGCGAGTTCAGCATCGCCGCGGCGAGCTGTCCGGCGCTCCGCTGCCGCTCGCGCGCCTCGGCGGTGAAGTTGTCGAGCGCGCGCTTCTCGGCGGCCACCGCCTCGGCCAGCTCGGTGTTCGCCACCTCCAACTCCTGCACCTGCTGCTCCAGCTCCACCGCCTGCTCCTCGAGCTGATCCTGCTGCCCCTCGATCTGCTCGGCCTGCCCGGCGAACCGGCGCCCCGACAGCACGACGATCACGGCCAGGAGGCCGCTCGGCAACAGCACGCCCGCAAGGGCCAGCCATCCGGTCGCGCTGCGGCGGCTGCGGCGATCGGCGTACAGGACGTCCTCGGCGGTCAGAAATTGGTTGAACGCCGATCGCACGTCGCCCGAGAGGCGGCCTTCGGCCTCCGACGCGGCCGCCGGCGTGAGCCGGCCGCCCAGCGCCGGAACGAGAAATCCGGCGCGCCACGCGCGCACGGCCGTCACGATGGCCCGGGCCCGGTTCTGCTGCGCGGGGTTGTCGGCGGTGCTCGTCACGAGGGAATCGAGCGTGGAGTCGAGCGCGGCCGAGGAGGCGTCCGTGTACGGCGTGTGGAAGCCGCCGGGCGCGAGGAGGGCGAGGTTCACGGCCGACTGGCGCTCGAGGAGGACGTTGTACGCGGAGCGCGCCAGACGGGCGACCTCGCGGCTATGGTCGGCCCAGCCGGCCTCCCATCGCTGGAAGGCGAACAGCCCCCCCTCCGCGAGGCCGAACGCCACCAGGGCGACGGCGAACAACCATGTAAACTGCCTCAGGCCCCCGATCCCGCCCGAGGCGCGTCTCTTGCCCGGATTTTCCGTCCGAGCCGTCATCGGCCCTCCCCCATGTTTAGCGCCCGGATTTAGGAGCCCAGATTACGCGTTGCGCGGCTTCCCGCAAGGGCGCGGGATACAAAGTCGGCGATTAACGGATTAGCATTCCTGCGCGTCGTGCCCGTGGGAACTTTTGCGCCCGCCGGGCGCTATGACGAACATCGTACGTCCCGCCCGCCCGCCCGCCCGCCCGCCGTCGCTCGCGCCACCCCTTTCCGTCGCCCGCCATGCGTCACGCCCCTCGCGCCACCACCCGATTGGCCGCCGCGTTGTTCGCCACGACGGCCGCTGCCTGCAGCAGCGGCTCCGGGACCTCGAGTACCACGCCGACCTCGCCGCCGCCCGTCCAGGCCTCTCGCAATCCGTGCTCGGTCGTGGACACGCTGAGCCTCACGTCGGCCCAGGCGACACGAGTAGACTGTTCTAATGGCGGGACGACCCTGACGCTCGCCGGCAACGGCGCGAGCTATCTCGTGCTCGCGGAATTCGCCACCGACGCGGCGGCGAACGTTCCGGTGGCGTACACGCTGGCCTCGGTGAGCCCGGCCGCGGCGCTCGCCGCACCGCCCGCGGCGTCGCGCATGCCACTGGCCTCGCTCGGCGCCGGCTCGCTCCCGCCGATGCATCCCAACTACCGCCAGATGCAGGCCGACGCGTCGCTCCGCGCGCTCGGCGCCCGGATGGCGGCGGCCGGCGATTTCGCGCGTACCACCGCGCGGGCCGCGGCGTCGCGGGCCGCCACGACCATCGCGGCGCCGCCCGTGGGCAGCATCCGCGCGTTCCACGTGCGCTCGACCTTCTCGGCCAGCTCCCCGACGTGGAAGCTCGTGAACGCGAAGCTGCGCTACGCCGGCACCAACGTGCTGGTCTACATCGACACGATGGCCCCCGCGCCGCCCGACGGATTCACCGACACGCAGGTGCAGCAGTTCGCGTCGTATTTCGACCAGACGCTCTATCCGATCGACACGGCGGCCTTCGGGCCGCCGTCGGACGTGGACCAGAACGGGCGCGTGATCATGCTCATGTCGCCGGTGGTGAACGCCGACACGCCCAAGCAGACCTGCCTGACGCAGGGATACGTGCTCGGGTTCTTCGACCCCGTGGACTTCGACGGGCCCACCGATCCCAATTCGAACCAGGGCGAGATCTTCTACTCCATCGTGCCCGACTCGCTGGGCACGGTGAGCTGCCCGCACAAGGTGAGCGACGTCGCGTTCGCCGCGCCGTCCACCTTCCTGCACGAGCTGCAGCACCTGATCGACTTCTCGCAGCACGTCATCGTGCGGGGCGGCAATCCGCAGCCCGGCTGGCTCGACGAGGGGCTGAGCATCGCGGCCGAGGAGCTGGGGTCGTTGTACTACGAGGACCGGTGCCCGCCCCCGGCGTGCCGCACCTCGCCCGACCAGATCTTCCCCGATTCGTCGCAGGGCTTCATCCAGGGGTTCCTCTATGACTCGTACCAGTACGCGCTGAATCCCGATACGGCGAGCGTGACGCTCCACAGCGACGCCGACGGCGGGTTCGCCTGGCGCGGCGGCGACTGGGCGCTCGTGCGCTGGCTCGGCGACCAGTACGGCAACGGGGTGTTCCGGAAGCTGGAGGAGACCTCGTCCACCGGCGCGCAGAGCATCATGGACGCCACGGGGCGCGATTTCCCGTCGCTGTTCGCCGACTTCGGCATTGCGCTCTACGCCGACAGCCTGCCCGGCCTGCCGCGGAACACCGCGCCCCCCGCCGACCGGTTCACCACCCGCAACCTGCAGCAGCTCTGGGACCGGCTGTTCGTGACCTCGGGTCCGACGGCGGACATTCCGGTCGCGGTGCCGCTGCAGCTCACGCCGATCACGACCGACACCACGCCGACGACGGTGTATCCCGGCACGCCGGCGTTCTACCGGTTGGACACGTCGACGGGGGCCGGGGCGGTCACGCTGCTCTTCTCCGCCCCGGGCTCCACGCCGCTCGCCGCCGCGCTGCAGCCGCAGCTGGCGATCTTCCGGCTTCCGCCGGGGCAGTGACCGCGGCCGGCGGGCTGGGGGCGGTCAGCCGCCCCGGCCCGTCCGC
>JBJKPA010000512.1:0-5381 GCA_046706905.1 Gemmatimonadaceae bacterium | reverse complement strand
CTGGTGGTGGGCGACAATCCGGTCGCGGCGCTGTTGCGCGCGCGACTCGAGGCGCGCGGGCTCACGGTGCATGCGCTCGCGGCGTGCGAGTCGCCGCGGGAGGCGGTGGCGGAGCTGGACCGGCTGTGGGCGCTGGGCGCGATCCCGCACCTGTTCCTCGCCACGAGCCGGGACGCGGGCGCGGTGAGCGAGCTGGACGCCGGCGCCTGGTGCCGGCGCCGCGACCGTGCGCTCATGACGCCCTTCTCGCTCTGCCAGCGGTGGATCGCGCTGCTCAAGCGCGATGGCCTGATGGACCGGGCCAGCCTGGTGGGGCTCACCGAGCTTGGCGGCGACTTCGGATTCGGCGGCCGGGTGGGCTCGTTCGAGAGCGCCGCGCTCACGGGATTGTTCAAGGCGATCACGATCGAGAGCTGGGTGGCCGGGCACCGGCATCTGCCCGTGAAGGTCGTGGACGCGCCGCCGGCGGAACGGCCGGAAACGATCGTGGACGCCGCGTTGCGCGAATTGGAGATCCCGTCGTACGAGACGGAGATCGGACTGCGGGACGGCGTGCGGCAGGTGGTGCGCCCCGTGCGCGAGGACCGGCGGGCGGGCGGCGCGCCGCCGGATCTGGGCCGCGTCTGGGTGTGCACGGGCGGCGCCCGCGGGATCACGGCGTACGTGGCGCGGGAGCTGGCGCGGCGGTTCGGCCTGTCGCTGCACCTCGTGGGGCGTGCGGCGCGCATGGACCTCCCGGCCGAATGGCGCGCGATGTGGACCGGCCGGCGCCGCGAGCTGAAGGTGCTGGTGATGGATTCGGCCCGCGCGGCGGGCCGGAACGCGGTCAAGGCGTGGGAGCAGGCGCAGAAGAGCCTGGAAATCGAGCAGACGCTGGCCGATCTGGCGGCGCTGGGCGTGCGGGCCTCATACCATTCCTGTGATATTTCCGACCGGACCGCGCTGGCGCGGGTGCTGGACGAGGTGCGCGCCGACGGCCCCATCGACGGCATTCTGCACGGCGCGGGGTCGAGCCGCGACGCGAAGTTCGAGCAGAAGGAGCCGGAGCGCGTGGACCAGTGCTTCCGCGCCAAGGTGGACGGCACGCTGGCGCTGATGGACGCCACGCGCGGCGACCCGTTGCGCTACTTCGTGGCCTTCGGCTCGGTGAGCGGGCGGTTCGGCGCCAACGGCCACGCCGACTACTCGGCGGCCAACGACATGATGGCCAAGCTGGTGGATGCGTACCGCGGCCGGCGGCCCGAGGTCGCCGCGGTGACCTTCCACTGGCACGCATGGGGCGACGTCGGGATGGCCACCAAGGCGGAAACGCAGCTCGGCCTGCAGATGGTGGACATGGAGTTCATGCCGGCCGCCGAGGGCGTGGAGCACCTGCTGCGCGAGCTGCAGGCGGGCGCGCCCGAGGGCGAGGTGCTGATCACGCAGGAGCGGTACTTCGCGCGGTTCTATCCGGAACAGGCGGGCACCGGCGCGGGGGCGGGCGTGGTGCGGCCGCTGCTGGGATCGGGCCCCGCCGAAGAACGCGGCGACACGCGCATCTTCTCGTGCACGCTCGATCCCGAGAAGGAGGTATTCCTGCGCGAGCACCGGCTGGACGGCCGGCCGCTCATGCCGCTGGTGGCCGGGCTCGAGCTGGCGGCCGAGGCGGCGCTGGACGACGGGGCAACGGGATTCACCGCCGGCCCGGTGGAGATCGCCAACGGCCTGCGCTTCGCGGACGAGCGGTCACAGGCCGTGCGTGTCCGGACGGCGAGGCTGGACGACGGACGGGTGACGTGCGACGTGGTGTCGGACTTCCGGTCCCGCGACGGGACGCTGCTCGAAGCGGACCGGCCGATCGTCCGCGCGGCATTCGTCGCGCGGAACGGATCGTCGCCGCACGCGGGGGAGCTGGACACGGGCGCCGCGAGCGGGGAGTGGCAGACGCCGGACTACGACGCGCCCGGGCTGCGGTTCCATCACGGTCCGGCGTTCCAGTGCCTGCGGCGGTTCCACCTCACCGAGCGCGGGCTGCGGGGCGAGATCGTGGCGCCGGCCATCGTCGAGATCGGCGGCACGGGGCGGCCCGCGGGGGGGTGGCGCCTGCACCCGGCGGTGCTGGACGCCTGCTTCTACGCCACGGCCTGCCTGGCGTGGGCGCTGGAGCCCGGCCACACGATTCCGGCGGGCATCGACGAACTGTACGTGGGCCGGTTCCCGCGGCCGCGGGAGGACTGCACGGTGCACGTGGTGGCCGGCGAGCAGACGGAGACGAGCGGCCGGTTCGACTTCCGGTTGTACGGCGCCGACGGCGAGACGCTCATGGATGCGCGGGGGTACCGCGTCGCGCGCATCGCCGCCAGGAAGCCGGCGGTCCGGTGATGGACCTCAGCGGCAGGGTGTGCCTGGTGACCGGTGCCTCGCGGGGCCTGGGGCGCGCGTCGGCGCTGCATCTGGCCCGTGCCGGCGCGGACGTGGCGGTGAACTATCTCACGTCGCAGGGCGCGGCACGGGAGGTGGCGGAGGAGATCCGCCAGATGGGGCGGCAGGCCGCCGTGGTGAAGGCCGACGTGAGCGAGCCCGACGACGTCAACACGATGGTCGAGTTCCTGGGCGAACGGTTCGGCCGGCTGGACGTGCTGGTGAGCAACGTCGCCTCGGGCGGATTCCGGTCGCTGATGGAGACCACGCCGCAGCATCTGCAGGCCGCGATGGCCACGAACGTCACACCGTTGCTGACGCTGGTGCAGGCGGCGCGGCCGCTGCTGGAGCGCGCCCAGGGACGCGCCAAGGTCGTGGCGATGTCCAGCCACGGCTCGCACAGCGCGCTGCCGTCGTACGGCACGATCGGCACGACGAAGGCGGCGCTGGAGAGCCTGGTCCGGCACCTCGCGCTGGAGCTGGGGGACCGGATCAACTTCAACGTCGTGCTGGCCGGATTGGTGGAGACCGATTCCACGCGGAGCGCGCCGCCGGAGCGGTTCGAGCGGGTGCGCGCGGCGATGATGGTGGGCGGCCGTCCGCTGACCACCGACGACGTGGCGGACGTGGTGGTGTTCCTGGCCAGCGCGGCCAGCGACCTGATGCAGGGGCAGACGATCGTCGTGGACGGCGGCGCCAGCCTGCGGGGGTAGCATGCCCACGCGGCCGCTCGTCTCGGTGGTCGTCCCGGCGTACAACGCGGCGCCGTTCCTGGGCCGGACGCTGGCGTCCATTTCGGCGCAGACGTATGCGAACCTCGAGATCGTGGTCGTGGACGACGGCTCGACCGACGGCACCGCGGAGATCATCGCCGACGCGGCGCGGCGGGACGCGCGCATCCGCGCGTATCCGGGGCCGCATCGCGGCACGGCCGCGGCCCGCAACTTCGGCGCGTCGCGCGCCACCGGCGACTTGCTGGCCCCGTGCGACGCCGACGACCTGTGGCATCCGGAGAAGATCCGGCGCCAGGTCGAGGCGCTGGACGGTGCGCCGCCGGACACGGGCGTGGTGTACTGCTGGAGCGACGGCATCGACGAGCGCGATGCGGTGATCTTCCCGGGATGGAAGCACGCGACGGCCCGCGGCCGCGTGTTCCACGACATGGTGGCCGATTCGCTCCCGGGGTGCGGCAGCGTGCCGCTGATCCGGCGGCGCCGCTTCGAGGAGGCCGGCGGTTATCCGGAGCGGTCGGCGCCCAACGACGACTGGCCGCTGTTCATCGCGCTGTCGGCGATCTGCGAATTCGCGGTGGTGCCCGACGTGCTGGTGGGCTACCGCCTGCGCACCGGCAGCGTGTCGGGCGATTACGAGCTGATGGAGCGCACGCTGGCCGCGGACACGCGATGGATCGAGGAGACGTGGCCCGACACGCCGCGCGGCGTGCGGCGCCGGCGGGCCTACCATGTGGCCTGCTACCTGTCGTTCCTCGCGGCGCGGCGCGGCGACGTGGGCCGCGCGGTGGGCTACCGCCTGCGCGCGGTGGCGGCGCGTCCAGCCGAGCTGGTGAGCCCGTCGTGGATCGGGTTCCACTACCAGTGGATCACGCAGCTCATGGGCGTCCGGCGGTACTACTGGACCTTCTGGCGCGCGCCGGCCCGGTGGCCGGCGCCGTCGGCGGTCAGCGGCGGAGCCGCCGCTGGAGCTTCGCCAGCCATCCCCGCGCGATGAGCAGGCGGACGCGAAGCGGCACCAGGCGCCGCCGGCGGTTCGCGGCGCCGAATCCGAATTCGCGAATGGCGCGCATGTGCTCCACGTTGCCGGCGTTGTGGACCACGGGAATCACGGCGCCGTTCGCGTCCACGAACACACCGTCGCGCACCGCATACGGAGACGCGGCGGTGACGAGCACGAAGTTGTATCCGGGCTCGAGCGCCGCGAACCCGTCGCGGTACAGCACGTAGTTGAGCACCGTCTGATCCATACCGAAGCAGGCGAACGCCCGGCTCACGTCCCGATAGAACTCCCAGAATTCGCGGAACTTGTGGGCGGGTCCGAACAGGACACCGGCGTTCACCATGGGCCGGTCGTCGAGGAACGCGAGGATCTCGCGGAAGCGCTCGGGCGCGAGATCGGAGCGCTCGACGACCAGTTCGTGAAAGGGAATGGGCCGTTCTTCCGGCACCGCGCGGAACCGGTCGGGGTGCTCGTCGAACAGCGGCCGGATGTCGGCCTGGAAGATGACGTCGCCGCCGTCCACCGACAGGATCTGATCGTAGTCGCGCTCGTCGAGCAGCCGGCAGATGTCGCGATAGCGGACGTTGGAGATCACGCCGTCGCGCGCGCAGGAAAAGACCAGCACGTCGCGCTCGGCCAACTCGCCGCGCTGCGCATCCGTGAGCCCGTAGTCGAGCACCACCACGTCCACGCCCGACAGATCCACGTTGGCGCGCAGCGATTCCAGCCAGTGGTGGAGCAGGAAGTCGCCGAAGCGGGCGTCACAGGCGGTGACGATGGCGTGTCGGGGCATGGGCGGGATGCGGGAATCGGGGGCGCAGGACAGTTTACCGCATGAGCGAGTCGCGCGGCAGTTCCATCGTCCCGATCGTGGCCCTGTGCGGCGTGCTGGCCTATCAGGGCTACACGATGGTCATCAACGGGGTCGCGGCGCCGTTCATCGCGGCGAGCTTCGGCCTGGGCGACGCGGGAATCGCCCGGCTGTACGCCTGGATCTCGCCGTCCGCGCTGGGCGCATTGCTCCTGTTGCGGCTGGCCGATCGCGTGGGACGGCGGCGGGTGCTGCTGGCGTGCATGGGCGCCACGCCGCTGGCGGCGCTGGCCGCGGCCGCGGCGCGGAACGTCGTGTGGTTCGCGCTGTGGGACGTGGTGCTCTACGCGGCGATCGGCGCCACGGTGTCGAGCGCGGTGATCCTGCTGGCCGAGGCGCTGCCCGTGGAGCGGCGGGCGCGCGGGCAGGCGTACGG
>JBJKPA010000511.1:0-4698 GCA_046706905.1 Gemmatimonadaceae bacterium | reverse complement strand
CGCCGCCGACTGCGTCGAGTAATAGATGATCGGATGCTCCGCCTCGTAGCGCAGGGTGAACGAGGTGTCGCTGAGCACGATGTACTTCACGGTGTTGGTGTCGAGTCTCACCCCCGCCTGTGCCAGGGTCGTCGGCAGCTGACCCATGTCGGTCTCGTACGCCGTGATCTGCTGCGCCGCCATGTAGATCGCCATCCGCATGTCGGCGTCGTGCGTGGCGAGCACCTCGTTCGGATCGGGCTGCGGCCCCCAGATCCACGCCGGCTTCGCGGCATACGAGTACAGCGCGAAGCAGAGCGAGGCCAACGTCAGGAGTGGGATCCACACCCGCGGCCGCGGCAGCACCAGCGGCGTGGCCGTCGACGCATTGATCACGTACTCCATGACCTCGGCCAGCACCATCGCGCGGTCGAGCGGACTCGACGCCTCCTCGGCTTCGGGCAGGTGCGAGCCGCCGTTGGGCGGCCGGACTGGAGAGGGCGGCGGGCCCTCGTCGGTGGGTACGGTCATGGCCAGAGTGTCGGGGCGGCGCCGCGAGCGGATCCGCCCGCCACCGCGCGTCCGATGGGTCGGATCGAAAACTATAGACGGCCATGGCCCCCGCCGATAGCCCCGCGGCGGTGGAGCAACCCCCCGATTCGGTCTATATTTCCGCGCGCACTCCTCGAGCGCCGGGCCACCGGCTCCGGCGTCCACGGCACCCTTTCACCCCGGGTCCCAACATGCCGACCGCGCGCGCGTCCCGTTCCGCGGCTTCCCGCGCCCCCTGGGTGGGCGTCATCATGGGCAGCAAGTCGGATCTCACCCATATGCGCGCTGCCGCCGAAACGCTCGCCGCGCTCGAGATCCCGCATGAGGGTCGCGTCGTCTCGGCGCACCGCACCCCAGACTGGTTGTTGTAATACGCCGCCGGCGCCGAAGCGGGTGGCCTCGTGTTGATCATCGCCGCCGCCGGCGGCGCCGCGCACCTCCCCGGCATGGTCGCCGCCAAGACAGTGCTCCCCGTGCTCGGCGTGCCGATCCCCGCCACGACGCTCAACGGCCTCGACTCGCTCCTCTCGATCGTCCAGATGCCCAAGGGCGTGCCCGTGGGCACCCTGGCCATCGGCGAGGCGGGCGCCGTGAACGCCGCGCTCCTCGCCGCCTCCATCGTCTCGCAGCGGCGCCCCGACGTGCGCGACCGCCTGCGCCGCTGGCGCGAGCAGCGCACCGCCGACGTGCTGATGGAGACCGATCTGGCCCGCCACCTCGCGAAATGACGGTCATCCCTCCCGGCTCCACCATCGGCATCCTGGGCGGCGGACAGCTCGGCCGGATGACGGCGCAGGCCGCGCGCACGATGGGCTACCGGATCCACGCGCTCGATCCGTCGGCCGACTGTCCCGCGCACGCCGTGGTGGACCGCCTCGTGGTGGCGCCGTTCGACGACGCGGACGCCGCCGCCGACCTCGCGCGTGGCTGCGACGTCGTGACGCTCGAGATCGAGCAGATCGGCGCCGCCGGCCTCGAGGCCGCGCGGCGCTTCTGCCCCGTGCGCCCCGCTCCGGCGATCATCGCCGACGTCCAGCACCGCGGACGCCAGAAGGCCTGGCTCACGAGTCACGGCTTTCCGCTCGGCCCCTATCGCGACGTCCGGTCGCTGGACGAGCTCACGGCCGCCGTGCGCGACCTCGGGCCGTGCTTCGTGAAGTCCTGCCACGGCGGCTACGACGGCCGCAGCCAGGTCCGCGTCGCCTCGGTGGACGAATGCCCCGCCGCGTGGCGCGCGCTGGGCGAGCGCCACGCCGTGGCCGAGCAGGCGCTCGACCTCGCGATGGAGATCTCGGTGATGGTGGCGCGCCGCCCCTCGGGCGAGACCGTGGCCTACCCACCCGCGTACAACCACCACACGAACCAGGTCCTCTCCTGGTCGGTGCTCCCGGCGCCGATCCCCGACGCGCTCGCCCGGCGCGCCGACGACGTCGCGCTCGGCATCGCCCGCGCGATGACGCTGGAGGGCGTGCTCGGCGTGGAGATGTTCGTGACGCAGAACGGCGACCTCTTCGTGAACGAGCTGGCCCCGCGGCCGCACAATTCGTATCACGCCAGCGAGCGCGCCTGCCCCACCAGCCAGTTCGAGCAGCTCGTGCGCGCGGCCTGCGACCTCCCGCTCGGCGACGTGCGCATCGTCGAGCCCACGGCGATCGTGAACCTGTTCGGCGATCTGTGGACGGACGGCGCGATGCCCGACTTCACCCCGGCGCTCGCCCGCCGCGACGTGCGGCTCCACCTCTACGGCAAGACGGCGGCCCGCCCCGGACGCAAGATGGGCCACCTCTCGGCCACCGGCGTGTCGAGCGACGACGCGCTGGCCAACGTCCGCGCCGCCGCCGCCGCGATCGGGCTCCTCATCTAGATTTCGATGCGCGGACGGGCATCAAGAATAGAGGAACTGCAGATGAGACGGATGGTCCGGATGAGACAGATACCGCAATGCGACGCATGAATGAGGGGGCTCCGGCGCCGAGATCTGCCCGCCAAAGCCCCTTCATTCAACCGCTGTTTCGTAGGATCAGCATCATCCCCACCATCAGTATCATCTGCCGTTCCCTGCGTTCTTGATCTCCATCCGGCACCACGATCCTGACGGCCAGTGGAGCTCCATCCATGAACGTGCTCGTCCTCAATTCCGGCTCCTCGACGCTCAAGTTCCAGCTCGTGCGCACCGACGCCGAGCGGATGCGCGAGAACGCCGACGTCAAACTCGCGCGCGGTGAGTTCGAGCGCATCGGCGGCGAGGCGGTCTACACGCTGCGCGCCGGCGACGGACCGGCCGTGCGCGGCACCGTGGCCGCCCGCGACCACCGCGCGGCGCTCGACTTCCTGATCAACTGGATCGCCGGCCCAGACTCCGGCGTGGACATCGACACCGTGGGCTCCATCGAGGCCGTGGGCCATCGCGTGGCGCACGGAGGCGAGCGCTTCCGCGCCTCGGTCCGCATCGACGACGAGGTGCTGCGCGGCATCGAGGACTTCATCGACCTGGCCCCGCTGCACAATCCGAACAACCTCAAGGGCATCGCCGCCGCCCGGTCGGTCCTCGGCGCCGGGGTGCCGCAGGTCGCCGTGTTCGATACCTCGTTCCACCAGACGCTTCCCGAGCGCGCGCACCTGTATGCGATCCCGTACCAGCTCTACCGCCGGCACCGCGTGCGGCGCTACGGCTTCCACGGCACGTCGTACCGGTACGTGAGCTGGCGCTACCGGCAGCTCACCGGCCGCACTCGCGAGCAGACGAAGATCATCGCCCTCCACCTGGGCAACGGCTGCTCGGCGTGCGCCATCGACGCCGGCAACTCGGTGGACACCTCCATGGGGTTCACGCCGCTCGAGGGACTCGTCATGGGCACGCGGTCGGGCGACCTCGATCCCGCGATCCTCGACTACGTGGCCGGCAAGGAGGGCCTCGGCCTCAACGAGGTCGAGCGGCTGCTCAACACGCAGTCCGGCCTGCTCGGCGTCTCGGGACTCACCAACGACATGCGCGAGCTGCTGGCCGAGGCCGAGGAACACGACGACCGCCGGGCCAAGCTCGCCATCGAGCTGTTCGCCTATCGCGCGCGCAAGTACATCGGCGCCTATCTCGCCGCGATGGGCGGCGCCGACGCCATCGTGTTCACCGGCGGCATCGGCGAGAACGCCGCGCCCGTGCGCGCGCGCATCTGCGACGGGCTCGACTGGCTGGGCATCCAGCTCGACGCCGACGCGAACGCCCGCACCACGCTCGGCGCCGAGGGGCGGGTGGACGCCAAGGGCTCGCGCGTCGAGGTCTGGGTCCTGCCCACCGACGAGGAGCTGCTCATCGCCCGCGACACCGTGCGCGTCGTCTCCGGCCTCGAAACCCATTACTAGCCGGCGGGCATCAAGAACGGAGACCTGAACAGCAGACGATCCGGACCTTACGGTCGAGACGGGTACCACGATACGACGGATGACTCAGGGGGCTTCGGCGCCGAGATCTCGGCGCCGAAGCCCCCTTGTTTTCTTTCGCCGTTTTGTAGTACCAGTATCATCCGGCAGGTGTCCGGATCATCTGCCGTTCAAAATGTTCTTGATGCCGGCATCGCGCGTATCAGCTGGCGGCCTGCTCGGGCACGCCGCCGAACCGGCGCTCGCGGCGCTCGAAGTCGGCCAGGATCTCCAGGAACTCGTCGGCCGTGAAGTCCGGCCACATCCGCCGGACGAACGCCAGCTCCGCGTAGGCGCACTCCCACAGCAGGTAGTCGCTCAACCGCTGTTCGCCCCCCGTGCGGATCAGCAGATCCACGTCGCGCGCCACCGCGCCCCCGTGATCCACCTCCGCCAGGAGCTGCGCGAACCGCTCGCGCGTCGGCAGCGTGCCCTCGGCCAGCGCCGCCGCGCGCAGGATCGCGTCGCGCGCCGAATAGTCCACCGCCACGCGCAGCGCCATGTCGCCGCACCCGGCCGTCATCGCCACCGCCGCGGCGATCGTCTGCAGCAGGATCGCCGGCAGCCGGTCGCGCCGGCCGATGATCGTCAGCCGGATGCCGTTGTCGGCGCACCGCCGCGACTCGGCCAGCAGCGTGCGCCGGAAGAGCCGCATCAGCGCCGTGACCTCGCCGCGCGGACGGTTCCAGTTGTCGGCCGAGAAGGCGTAGAGCGTCAGCATCCCCACCCCGGCCCGCCGCGCCGCTTCGA
>JBJKPA010000510.1:0-8924 GCA_046706905.1 Gemmatimonadaceae bacterium | reverse complement strand
CGTCGTGCCCATGGGAGGCGGCACCGACCTGCTCGTCGCGATCGACGAGGGGATCGCTTCGCCGGCGGAGGTCGTGGACCTGCGCGGCGTGCCGGGCGCCGACGCGATTGCCCTCGAGGCCGACGGCACGCTCCGCATCGGCGGCGCGGCCCGCGTCCACGACGTGGCGCGCCACCCCGTGGTGCTCCAGCGGTGGGCGGCGCTGGCCCAGGCGTGCGAGAGCGTGGGCTCGCCCACCCTGCGCCACATGGGCACGATGGGCGGGAACCTCTGCCAGCGCCCGCGGTGCTGGTATTTCCGCGGCGGCGTGTCGTGCTTCAAGAGCGGCGGCGACGGCTGCCCGGCGGTCGAGGGCGAGAACCAGTACCTCGCCGTGATTGGCGGCGGGCCCTGCCACGCCGTGCACCCCAGCGACCCGGCGGTGGCGCTCCTCGCGCTCGAGGCTACGCTGGAGGTCGCCGGCGCGAACGGCACGCGTGCGGTGCCGATCGCCGACTTCTTCGTTCCGCCGTCGGTGGCGCTCGACCGTGAGACCGTGGTCGGGCCCGGCGAGTTCGTGAGCGCGATCGTCGTGCCGGCCTCGTCGGCGGGGGGCGTGCAGCACTACCACAAGCTGATGCAGCGCGAGGCGTGGGATTTCGCGCTCGTCAGCATCGCCGCCGTGCGCCCCGCCGCGGGCGGCGTCCGGCTGGCCCTCGGCGGCGTGGCGCCGGGCCCGTGGCGGGTGGCCTCGTCGGTGGAGGAGGACGTCGCCTCGGGCGGGCTCGACGACGACTCGATCGCCGCGCTGGCCGAGCGGGCGCTGTACGATGCGTCGCCGCTCTCGAAGAACGCGTACAAGGTGGAGCTGGCGGGCGCGCTCCTGCGGCAGGCGATGCGCGAACTCGCCACCTGAGCTTCCGCCGCCGGTAGCCGACCGTGTCCGCCGAGTCCCCCACTCCGCCGCCGCCGCCCGCTCAGCCGCCCAACGCGTCTCTGGTGGACGTGCGCTGGGCGCTCGCCTATCCGCTGACGCGGGTGTGCACCGGGATCGGGCGCGACACGAGCAACCCGATCCTGATCCGGGACCTCGCGGCCTCGCGCTCTCACTGCGAGATCCAGCGCGTGGGCGACGCCTACATGGTGTACCCCATCGGCAGCGCGGAGACGAAGGTCAACGGCGTGGTGCTCACGGCGCCTCGGGCGCTGGCCGAGGGGGACGTGATCGAGATCGCGTACACGCGGCTCCGGTTCACGCGGAAGCGGCCGTCGGGGGACGTGATCCCGGCGCCCGAGCACGCGGCGATGGATCCGGAGTTCGCGGCGCACACGACGCAGATCCGCGAGATCGTGACGTCGAAGAAGCTGCGGCAGCTTCGGGATCATCCCGGTCATCCGGTGCGGCCGGGCCGCTGGCGGCTGGCGGCGGCGATCGTGGGCGGGGCCGTGGTCGTGGCCCTGGCGATCCTGCTGGCGATGCGGCTCTGGGCCCGTTGACGTTCCGCCCGGCGGGGATCAAGAACATTGGGAACTGCAGATGAAACGGATGGTCCGGATGAAACGGGTACTGCAACAGCAACTACAACTACATGACTAGGGGGCTGCGGGGGGAGGCTCGGCGCGCCGGGCGGACCGATCTTCCCTCGAGTCCCCAAGAGAAATCCGTATCATCCGTCGAAATCCGGATCATCTGCAGTTCCCTACTTTCTTGGCGCCGATTGGGCGCACCGAACTCCGCCCTGCCAAGTCACAAACCTGATGTTTGAGGGGGCTTGCTTTCACCCGGCGTGATAACCGAGTAATTTTGTCACGTACCGGAAGCCGGTGCGCAGGCGCTAGCTTCCGAGTTGCGAGCCGCCGCTGCGCGCGGCCCCCGACGCGGGGACCCCAACGCGTTTCGACACAACGGCTTGCGTATCGCGTCGGCATTGGAGTGAGCATGAGCTCATCGATTGATTCGCTCGTCAGCAAGGAATACCAGTACGGCTTCGTGACGGACGTCGAGGCGGACACCATTCCGCCCGGTCTCACCGAAGACGTGATCCGGCTCATCTCGCAGAAGAAGCACGAGCCGGAGTTCATGCTCAACTGGCGGCTCAAGGCGTTCCGGCGCTGGCAGACGATGCAGGAGCCGCACTGGCCGAACGTCCACTACGAGCCGATCGACTATCAGAAGGCGAGCTACTACTCGGCGCCGCGGTCGGTGAAGCCCAAGCAGTCCCTGGACGAGGTGGATCCCGAGCTGCTCAAGACGTACGAGAAGCTGGGGATCCCGCTCCAGGAGCAGAAGCTGCTGGCCGGCGTGGCGGTGGACGCGATCTTCGACTCGGTCTCGGTGGGCACGACGATGCGCGCCCAGCTCGCGGAGCACGGGATCATCTTCTGCTCGCTGGGCGACGCGATCCAGAATCATCCCGATCTCGTGGAGCAGTATCTCGGGTCGGTGGTGCCGTACAGCGACAACTTCTTCGCGGCGCTCAATTCGGCGGTGTTCAGCGACGGGTCGTTCGTGTACGTGCCCAAGGGGGTGCGGTGCCCGATCGAGCTGTCCACGTACTTCCGCATCAACGCGGCGGACACCGGGCAGTTCGAGCGCACGCTGATCGTGGCCGACGAGGGGGCGTACGTGAGCTACCTCGAGGGGTGCACGGCGCCCAAGCGGTCCACCAACCAGCTGCACGCGGCGGTGGTCGAGCTGGTCGCGCTCAAGGGCGCGACGATCAAGTACTCGACGGTGCAGAACTGGTATGCCGGCGACAGCGAGGGCAAGGGCGGCATCTACAACTTCGTGACCAAGCGCGGGAAGGCGTTCGAGAACGCCAAGATCTCGTGGACGCAGGTCGAGACGGGCTCGGCGATCACCTGGAAGTATCCGAGCGTGATTCTGCAGGGCGACAACTCGGTGGGCGAGTTCTACTCGGTGGCCGTGGTGAACAACCACCAGCAGGCCGACACCGGCACGAAGATGCTGCACCTGGGGAAGAACACGCGGAGCAACATCGTGTCCAAGGGGATCAGCGCCGGGCACGGGAACAACTCGTACCGCGGGCGCGTGTTCGTGGGCCCGAAGGCGACGGGGGCGCGCAACTACACGCAGTGCGACTCGATGCTGGTGGGCAACCGGTGCGGGGCGCACACCTTCCCGTACATCGAGGTCAAGAACAACACGGCGCAGGTGGAGCACGAGGCCAGCACGTCGAAGATCGGGGAGGATCAGATCTTCTATCTGAAGCAGCGCGGGCTCAGCGCCGAGCAGGCGGTGAGCATGATCGTGAGCGGCTTCTGCAAGGAAGTGTTCAAGGAATTGCCGATGGAGTTCGCATTGGAAGCGCAACAGCTGTTGGGGATCACGTTGGAAGGAAGCGTCGGGTAGTGGAAGTGTAGGACGGTAAGACAGTAGGACCGCATGACGGCAAACGATTGAACGCCGTTCACCAACTACCGTCCTACCGTCCTACCGTCCTACCGTCATTCAGCCAAACAGAACGTCATGCTCGAAATACACGGTCTCCGCGCCAACGTCGGCGAGAAGGAGATTCTCAAGGGAATCGATCTCACGATCAACGCGGGTGAGGTGCACGCCGTCATGGGGCCCAACGGCTCCGGCAAGAGCACGCTCGCCCAGGTCCTGGCCGGCAACCCGGCGTACGAGGTCACGGGGGGCACGGTGACCTACGACGGGCACGATCTCCTGGAAATGGAGCCCGAGGCACGGGCGCAGGCGGGGATCTTCCTCGCCTTCCAGTATCCCGTCGAGATCCCGGGCGTCTCCAACGCCTACTTCTTCCGCGCGGCGTACAACGAGATCCGCAAGGCGCGCGGTGAGGAGGAGGTGGACCCGCTCGAGTTCGCCGGCATCATGGAGGAGAAGCTCCAGCTGGTCGAGATGGATCCCGCGATGCTCAACCGCTCGGTCAACGCCGGCTTCTCCGGCGGCGAGAAGAAGCGCAACGAGATCCTGCAGATGGCGGTGCTCGAGCCCCGGCTCGCGATCCTCGACGAGACCGACTCCGGCCTCGACATCGACGCGCTGCGCATCGTGGCCGACGGCGTGAACAAGCTCAAGCGCCCCGACAACGCGACGATCGTGGTCACGCACTACCAGCGGCTGCTCAACTACATCGTGCCCGACGTGGTCCACGTGCTGGCCAACGGCCGGATCGTGAAGTCGGGCGGCAAGGAGTTGGCCCTGGAGCTGGAGGAGAAGGGCTACGACTGGATCACCGGCGGCGCGCCGGCGGGAGCGGGAGCGGACGCGTGACCGACGCCGTCGCGTACGTGGAGCAGTTCCGCAGGTTCGCGGCGAACGGAGGGGGCGGCGGCGAGGCGCCCGAGTGGGTGCGCGCGATGCGCAGCTCGGCGCTCGAGCGGTTCACCCACCTCGGCTTCCCCACGACCAAGAACGAGGACTGGCACTTCACCAGCGTGGCCCCGATCGCCGAGCGGCTGTTCGTGCCGCTCACCGCGATCAGCGGTGACGTCCGGCGCACGGAGATCGAGCCGTTCCTGTTCTCGGGCACCGCGCGCTGGCCGCTGGCCGTGTTCGTCAACGGCCGGTTCGCGCCGGAGCTGTCGCACCTCGAGCACCTGCCGGCCGGCGTGCGCGTGCTGCCGCTGGCCCGCGCGTGGGACGAGGCGCCGGAGCTGGCCCGGCGCATCGGCACCGTGGCCCGGTTCGAGGCCCAGCCGTTCACGGCGCTCAACACCGCGTTCCTGCACGACGGCGCCGTGGTCCACGTGGCCGCCGACCGCGTGGTGGAGCATCCGATCCATCTCGTGTTCGTCACCGATCAGCACGGCGCGAACGGGGTGTCGCACCCGCGGTCGCTGGTCGTGGCCGAGCCCAACGCCCGGGCCACGGTGATCGAGAGCTACGTGGGACTGGACGGCGCGTCGTACTTCACCAACGCCGTCACCGAGGTCGTGGTGGAGCGCGGGGCGACGCTGGCCCACTACAAGCTGCAGCGCGAGAATCCCGGCGCGTACCACGTGGGGACGATCGAGGCCGTGCAGGCCCGCGACAGCCACTACGTGTCGTTCTCGCTGGCCACCGGCGGCGCGCTGTCGCGCACCAACATCGGCACGCTGCTCGACGGCGAGGGGTGCGGCGCCACGCTCAACGGGCTCTACATGCTGGACGGCGCGCAGCACGGCGACCACCAGACGCGCATCGAGCACGCCCAGCCCAACACGTTCAGCCGCGAGCTGTACAAGGGCGTGCTGGACGGCCAGTCGCACGGCGTGTTCAACGGCAAGGTCTACGTCCGGCCGGTGGCGCAGAAGACCGACGGGAAGCAGACCAACAACACGCTGCTCCTCTCCGAGCGGGCGCAGATCGACACCAAGCCGCAGCTCGAGATCTTCGCCGATGACGTCAAGTGCACGCACGGCGCCACCGTGGGCCGGCTGGACGAGGGGTCGCTGTTCTACATGAAGAGCCGCGGCATCGGCGCCGAGGAGGCGCGCAAGCTCCTCACCTACGCCTTCGCCGCCGACGTCCTGGAGACGATCGAGAACGACGTGGTGCGCGACGGGCTGGAGGCGATGACGCTGGCGAGGTTCATTTGAAACGGTCGGCGGTTGACCGTTGACCGTTCACCGTCAACTGTAGTGCCATGTCCCTCGACGCCCTGTACCAGGAAATCATCCTCGAGCACAACCGGAAGCCGCGCAACTTCCGCGAGATGCCCGACGCCAACCGCAAGGTCGAGGGGCACAACCCGCTGTGCGGCGACCAGGTGACGCTCTGGCTCCGGCTCGACGGCGACCGCGTGGCCGACGTGAGCTTCCAGGCCATGGGGTGCGCGATTTCCAAGGCGTCGGCCTCGATGATGACCGCCGCCGTGAAGGGCAAGACGGTGGCCGAGGCGAAGGCGCTGGCCGGGGAAATTCACGAGATGCTCATCGGCAAGCTGGACGTGGAGAAGGAGCGCCAGGCGCTGGGCTCGCTCGCCGCCCTCAGCGGCGTCTCGAAGTTCCCGCAGCGTGTGAAGTGCGCCAGCATGGCCTGGCACGCGCTGGAGTCGGCGCTGGACGACGAGAACCCCGACGCCGTCGTGCCCGGGGCGGCACGATGAGCGCCTTCGAGCCGCTGGCCGAGCTGTCCGATCTCCCCGAGGGCGCGCTGCTCCCCGTGAAGAACGCGGCCGGCGAAGCGATCTGCCTGGCCAACGTTCAGGGCGCGATCTCGGCGCTCGTGGACTGTTGCACGCACGCCGAGTTCCCGCTGTCGGACGGTGTGATCCACGCCGACGGCACCGTGGAATGCGTGTGGCACGGCGCGCGCTTCGACTGCGCGACCGGCGCCGTGCGCAAGGGACCGGCGGTGGACCCCGTCGTGACCTACGACGTGCGGGTGGAGGACGGCCGGATCCTGGTCGGCCCCAAACGGCGCATCGGCGCCGAGGTGGCGCGATGACCACGCTCAAGGCGGTGGCGCAGGCCCAGGCCGCGCTGGCATCGCGGCGCGCGGACTTCCCGTTGCTGGTGAAGTTCCCCGAGCTGCACTACCTGGATTCGGCGGCCACGTCGCAGAAGCCGGCGGCGGTGCTCGACGCGATCCGCGAGTACTACGAGACCGACTACGCCAATCCGCACCGCGGCGCGTACGACCTCTCGGCGCGCAGCACCGAGCGGTACGACCGGGCGCGGAAGCGGGTGGCGAAGTTCATCGGCGTACGGGACGCCGACTCCCTGATCTTCACGCGCGGCACCACCGAATCGCTCAATCTCGTGGCGACCGCCTGGGGGCGGGCGAACGTGAAGGCCGGCGACGAGATCGTGATCACGGGGATGGAGCATCACGCGAATTTCGTCCCCTGGCAGCAGCTCGCGATCGAGAAGGGCGCGGACCTCCGCATCGGCGAGCTGACCGCCGACGGGCAGATCGACCTCGACCGGCTGCGCGCGCTGGTGACGCCGAAGACGCGCGTGGTGGCGTTCAGCCACGTGTCGAACGCGCTGGGCACGGTCAACCCGGTGACGGAGATCGCGGCGATCGCGCGGAAGGTCGGCGCGCTCGTCGTGTGCGACGGGGCGCAGGCGGCGCCGCACCTGGCGCTCGATCTCGACGCGCTGGGCGTGGACTTCTACGCGTTCAGCGGGCACAAGATGCTGGGCCCGATGGGGATCGGCGTGCTGGTGGGCCGGCGCGAGATCCTCGAGTTCATGCCGCCCTATCAGATGGGCGGCGACATGATCGAGTTCGTGCACGACGAGACGAGCACCTGGAACGTGCTGCCCCACAAGTTCGAGGCCGGGACGCCCAACGTGGCCGGCGCGGTGGGGCTCGCCGCGGCCTGCGACTATCTGGACGCCGTCGGGATGGCCGCCGTACGGGCCCACGAGCAGGCGCTGCTCGAGCAGGCGCACAAGGTGCTGGGCGGCATTCCCGGCGTGCGGATCTACGGGCCGTCGCTCGTCGCCGACAAGAGCGGCGTGGTGAGTTTCACGCTGGAGGGCGTGCACCCGCACGACCTGGCGACCGTGCTCGATCAGGACGGTGTGTGCGTGCGCGCGGGGCACCACTGCGCGCAGCCGCTGATGCGGCGGCTCAAGGTGCCGGCCACGGCGCGGGCGAGCGTATACGTGTACACGACACCCGCGGACGTCGAGGCGATGGGGCGCGGCGTGGAGCGGGCGGCGACGCTCTTCCGCTGAGCGCGCGCGGCGCCGGGCCGGCCCCGGCGTCCCGGATTAAAAGACTTTAATCCGATGCGGGGGACGAGGGGTCGCTCGTCCCCCTTCCGATACGTGTTTGCGCCTTGCCCACCGTTGGCCCGGCCTGCACTATAGGGTTGCGAATCGAATAGCGTCGCCGGACGTGCCGTTATCGGAAGGGGGAGTCGAGCGTTCCGACAATCCACCACTCCCATGTCAGACGGACGTCAGAACGGATCGCCTGAGCGCGACGCGGCCAATCGTCGGGACTCGCTGGAACTCGAAACCCTGGGTGCCGCCGTGTTGTTGCGGCGGGGAACCGCGGGGCAACGTGTCGTGGTGTTCGGTCCCGGCAAACCGCTGGCGCTCATCATCTATCTCGCCTCGGTCCCCGGCGGCTCGGCGACGCGCGAATTCCTGATCGACCTGCTGTGGGCCGATCTCGAGCCGGAGGCAGCGCGTCACGCCTTCCGGCAAACGCTCTGGTACATCAAACAGAAGGTCGGGCAGCCCGTCCTCCACACGGCGGGCGACGTCGTGTCGCTCGCCGAGGACATCCCGTCGGACCGCGCCCAGTTCCTCCGATCGGTCGAGCGCCGGGACTTCGAGAGCGCGGTGGCCGTGTACGCCGGCGACTTCCTGCCCGATTTCGCCGCGCCGGGCGGCGTCGAGTTCGAGCACTGGGCGGACCTCGAGCGCCGGCGCCTGCGCGACGTCTTCGTGCGCTCCGCCGAGCAGGGTGTGCGGCACTATCTGTCGCTGTCGCGCCAGCGCGAGGGGACGGCGCTGGCCCGGCGGGCGCGCGACGCGGATCCGCTGAGCGAGCGGGCCTGGCGGCTGCTGCTCGAGGCGCTCATCTCGGCCAACGATCAGCTCGGCGCAGCAATGGAGGCCGACGCGCTGCAGCAGATGCTGACGGCGGAGGATCGCAACGCCGAGCCCGCCACGCGCGCCATGCTGCGCACCGTGCGGCAGGTTTCGGCGTCCGGGCCCGACGCGGCCCGCCACGGCCTCGTGGCCGAGATGGTGGGACGCGAGCTCGAGTTCTCGACGCTGCTCGCCGCGTGGGAGGAGGCCCGGGCCGCGGTCCCGCGGCGCGTGATCATTCTCGGGCCGCCCGGCATCGGGAAGACGCGGCTGATCGCCGACGCGGCCGCCCGGCTGCGCGCGCGCCGCTCGCGCGTGGTGTGGGTGCGCGCGAACCCCGGGGAGCGCGACATTCCCTACGCGCTGGCCAGCCAGATCGCGGCCGCGCTCGCCGAATTGCCGGGCGCCGCGGGGTTGAG
>JBJKPA010000509.1:0-10011 GCA_046706905.1 Gemmatimonadaceae bacterium | reverse complement strand
ACCCCGGCGCACGCCCAGGGGCGCGGCGCCCGCGCCGCCGCGAACGCCGCGCCGATCGTCCTCCACGCCGCGCGGCTGTTCGAGGTCGTGCCCGGCAAGATCGTGAGCCCCGGCGAGGTGCTCGTCGAGAACGGCCGCATCACCGCCGCCGGCACGTCGGTGCCGCATCCGGCGGGCGCGAAGGTCATCGACCTCGGCGACCGGACGCTCATGCCCGGACTCATCGACGCCCACGTCCATCTCTTCCTCCACCCCGCCCCGCCCTCCGAGGGCATGCAGACGGTGGACGAGTCGGCGGCCCAGCGCACGATCGAGGCCACGCTCGCCGCGAAGGCCGACCTCATGGCCGGCTTCACCTCCGAGCGCGACATGGGCACCGAAGGCGCCGGCCCGGCCGACGCCGCGGTGCGCACGATGATCGAGCGCGGGCTCATTCCCGGGCCGCGGCTCCGCATCAGCGGCATGGCGATCTCGATCCTGGGCGGCCACGAGGACGCGATCGGCTACAACCCGGCGCAGCACGTGCTGGGCAACGCCGACTACGCCAACGACACCGAGCAGCTCATCGAGACGATCCGCGAGCAGCACAAGCTGGGCTCGACCTTCGTCAAGATCTACGAGACGGGCCCCGACGAGATGGTGCCCGACGGCTCGGCGCCCTGTCTGGGCAATCCGATCTGCGCGCAGCTCGGAATCGGCGCTCAGGCGGGCGATCCGCAGTTCTGGGACTTCCACACGCCCTACCAGTACACGGAGGCCCAGCTCAAGGCGGCCGTGACCGAAGCGGCCCGGCTGAACACCAACGTCGGCGTGCACTGCCAGGGCGAGCCGGCGGCGCGGTTCGCCGTCGAGGCGGGCGTGGCGTCCATCGACCACGCGACACAGCTCAGCGACGGCACGATGCAGCTCATGAAGGAGAAGGACATCCCCGCCGTGCCGACCTTCACCATTTTCGAATACTTCGCGGACCACGCGGGCAGCGCCGCGGCCGCGGCGCGCGAGCACGTCATGCTCGACTACAAGATCCACGAGTTCAAACGGCAGGTGGCCGCCGGCATCCCGATGGCCGTGGGATCGGACGTCGGCCCCTTCCCGCACGGCACGCAGGCCCGGGAGTTCGAGCTGATGGTGCAGTACGGGATGACCCCGCTGGCCGTGCTGCAGGCCGACTACCTGAACGATCCGCGCATTCTCACGTGGGAAAAGGAAGTGGGCCAGCTCGAGCCCGGATTCTTTGCCGACGTGATCGCCGTGCCCGGCAACCCGCTGCAGGACATCTCGGTCCTGGAGCACGTGCAGTTCGTGATGAAGGGCGGCGTGGTGTACAAGGGCGAGGGGGCGCAGGAATAGCGGCGCGCCGCCCCCTCACCCTTCCACGCGGTTCCTCCCGCTCTTCTTCGCCCGGTACAGCGCCTTGTCGGCGGACTTGAGCACGTTCTCGGGCTGCGCCGCCGCGCGGGACTGCGCCACGCCGATGCTCACCGTGACCGACAGCTCCCGCGGCTTCGTGGCCCGCGCCCGCGGCGACTTCGGCCTGCGCCTCGGGCGGCCCGGCCCGCGCACCTTGAACGACGACTCGGCCACCGCTTCGCGCAGCGCCTCGAGATGCGGCTCGCTCTCGCCGGCGGACTTCCCGGGAAAGAGTACCGCGAACTCCTCGCCGCCGTAGCGGAACGCCCGCCCGCCCCCGCCCACGCGCGCCAGCCGCGCGGCCACCATGCGCAGCACCTGGTCGCCGGCGTCGTGGCCGTGCGTGTCGTTGAACTTCTTGAAGTGGTCCACGTCCACCATCGCGATGGCGTAGGCGCCCTCCATCTGCTTCAACGCGTCGTCCAGCGCCCGCCGCCCGGGCAGGCCGGTCAGCTCGTCGCGGTAGGCCATGGCGTACGCGGCTTCGACGGCGGCGACCACGAGCACGAGCCCGGAATTGGCCAGGTAGAGCGTGGCGCGTCCGCCCGCCGGACCGGCGCCCATCGCGATCACGCCGCCCACCGCCGCCCACAGGAATCCACGGCTCTCGAAGTCGGGACGCCACACGGTGCGCACGACCAGCGCGACGATCGCCGCCAGCGCGATGACGGCCGCGAGCTGGCCGATCCGCAGCCAGTCGAGCGCCTGCGGAGGAAGGAACACGACGTCGAACACGCGCGTCACGTCCGACGGATTCACCGCCGAGAGCAGCCAGACGCCGGCCACGACCATGACCGGAACGGCGAGCATGCCGAGCCGGCGGATCCACGCGGCCGTGAACAGCCCGCGCTCGTCCAGAAAGGCGAGGGCCACCAGCGTGGCCGGAAGGACGACCGCCACGGCGCGCACGATTTCCGGACCGGCGTGCGGCGTGCTCAGGTCGAACGGAATGAGCCAGCGGATCGCCGCGTCGGCCAGGGCGAGGGCGACGAGGGCCAGGAGCAGGCGCCCGCGCCCGAACCGCCAGGCGAGCAGCACGCCGGCGATCAGCACGACGATCGGGTAGGCGCGGAGGGCGGGCGCCGCCTGGGGAGCCGCCGCGCCCCAGTGGACCAGGGCCACCGCGGCGGCGAGGAGGATGCCCTCGGGGAAGACGAGGGCGATCAACTTCTGCGTCAGCATGGGCGCGAGGAAGACGACCGAACCGTGATGGAGGTGACGCCTCCTCGCGCCCCTGCCCGACGCTGGACGATCGCTACGGCATGTGCACCTGCGCCGTGTCCGGCAGCACCCGCACCCAGATGTTACGGAAGCTGATCGGGGCGCTGGGGTCGCCGTGCGCCTGGAGCTTGATGGGCTCCGGCCCGTGCGGCGCGTAGTGCGGCTTGCCGATGTACAGCGTGGGTCCGAGCAGCGCGACGTGGTCCTGCACCAGCACGCCGTTCTGGAACGCGGTCACGTAGGCCGGCGACTTGAGCGAGCCGTCGGCGTTGAACGTGGGCGCCGTCCAGATCACGTCGTACACGTTCCACTCCCCCGGCGGCCGCATCGCGTTCACGAGCGGCGGATACTGCTTGTAGATGGCCGCCGCCTGCCCGTTCACATAGGTCGAGTTCTTGTACGAATCGAGGATCTGGATCTCGTAGCCGTCGTCGCCCGGTCCCGTGGAGGCGAGGAACAACCCGCTGTTGCCGCGGGCCTGACCCGAGCCGGTGATCCCCTTGGGCACGCGCCATTCCAGGTGGATCTGATAGTTCGTGAACGACCGCTTCGTCTCGATGTTGCCGGCCTTCTTGTTCACGGTCAGCACGCCGTCGTGCACCAGCCATTTCGCCGGCGTGTGGTCCTGGGCCGAGACCCACGCGTCCTCGTTCTTGCCGTCGAACAGGACGATGGCGTCGGAGGGCGCGTCGAGGTCGGTGCGCCCCGGCGTGACGACGGCGGGCACGGGCTTCCAGACCTCGGTTTCTTCGGGACGGGGGTGCGTGCCCTGCGCGGCCGCCGGGGCGGCGGCGCAGACGAGCAGCATTGCGGCAATGGCGGCGGGCGCCTTCATGGCGGGGCTCTCCGGTGGAAATGCGTGCGCGGGTGGGGCGCGTGCATCCTGCACCCAACGACGCCCCGACGCAACCACCCCGCCCCCGCCGGATCGCTACGGCGCGACGGCCTGCAGCCACTCCTCCACTTTCGCCCGGCTCGGCACGCCGCCCGCGTGCACCACCTGCCCGTCGATCACGACGCCGGGCGTGGACATCACGCCGTAGCGCATGATCTCCGGAATAGTCTCCACCTTTTCCAGCTCGATCGGGACGCCCGCCTCGCGCGCCACCGTCTCGATGAGACTGGTGGTGCGGCGGCAGTTCGGGCAGCCGGTGCCGAGCACCTTCACGTTCGTCATGATTCCTCCGCGCCGCGTCACAACACGGCGTTGAATACGTAGCCGACCAGCAGGATGCCGCACGCGACCACCGCGATGAACACCGCGATGAGCCGCATCTTGAGCACCTTCCGCAGGATCACCGTTTCGGGCAGCGACAGCCCGATCACGCTCATCATGAAGGCGAGCACGGTGCCCAGCGCCGCGCCCTTGGCGAGCAGCGCCTGCACGATGGGGATGACGCCGGCGGCGTTGGTGTACATCGGCACGCCGACGAGCACCGCCGCCGGTACCGCCCACCACGCGTCCCGTCCCATGATCGACGCCATGAACTCCTGCGGCACGTAGCCGTGGATCGCGGCGCCGATCGCAATACCGGCCAGGATGTACGGCCAGACCCGGCCGACGATCTCGCGCACCGCCGCGAATCCGGCGGCGATCCGCTCCGCGCCGCCCGCGCGCGGGGCGTTCGCCGAGGCCGACACGCGCGGCATCTCCCGCACCCAATCCTCGAGCGAACTCTCCATGCGCAGCCGCCCGATCACCCACCCCGCCGCGATCGCCACCGCGAGCCCGAGACCCAGATACAACAGCGCGATCCGCCAGCCGAACAGCGCCAGCAGCAGCGCCAGCGCCACCTCGTTCACCATCGGCGCCGAGATCAGGAACGAGAAGGTGACGCCCAGCGGCACCCCCGCCTGCACGAAGCCGATGAACAGCGGCACCGCCGAGCACGAACAGAACGGCGTCACGATGCCGAGCCCCGCCGCCATGACGTTCGCGACGCCCTCGGCGCGCCCCGCGAGCAGGGCGCGCGTGCGCTCCGGCGTGAAGTACGAATTCACCATGCCCATCAGGAAGACCACGCCGGTGAGCAGCAGCAGGACCTTCGGCGTGTCGAACAGGAAGAACTGCAGCGCGCCGCCGAGATGGCTGGCCGGGTCCACCGGCATGACGGCGACGAGCGCCGTCGAAGCCGGTTCCAGCGCCAGGTAGGTGGCCAGCCAGACGAGGGCCGCGATCCCGACGAAGGTCCGCGGATGCGCGCCGGGCCACGGCGCGCGGGGTGCGGTCACGCCGTCGGAGCGCAGCATGCCTTCTCGGTCATCCATCGCTCGAAGCGGGCTTCGGTGTCGGCGACCAGCACGTCGGCGAGCAGCGAGCGCACGGTGTCGAGTACCAGGGCCTGCTCGGGGCCGGGCTGCTCGGCGATCCGGTAGCGCATCCAGAGTCCGTCGCGGCGTCCCTGAACGAGTCCGGTGGCGAGCAGGTAGCGCAGGTGGCGCGACGCCTTGGATTGGGTCACGCCGAGCACCGCCTCCACGTCGCAGACGCACAGCTCGCCGTGACGGAAGAGCAGCGCGAGGATCTCGAGGCGCGTTTCCTCGGAGAGCGCCTTGAAGGTCTGGCTGAGCAGTTGCATGGACGAGTCCCTCCTTTCCGGGAGTAGACTCGTTTACGCGGGTACACGGGATCGGCGGGATCCCGGACCTGCTGTAGGCCTTACCCGGACCCGACTGGATCCCCGGTTGCGGCCCTGCCGCCGCCTGGAACTTCATGCCCCGGGCCGTGGTAGACCACTCGCCATGCTTCGATCACGCGCGGCGCGCGGTGTGCTCGTCTCGATGCTGGGCGTCCTGCTTCCGGCCACCCTGGCCGCGCAGGCGCCCCCGCCGCCGGATTCCGCGGGGCCGCCCTGGACCCTGCGCGTGGGCTACGAGCAGGGCAGTCCGTCCGGATGGGTGCAGGTCCGCGAGAACCGGATCGACGGGACCCACCTCGAGTTCGGCCCCGACCTCGGCGTGCACGCGGTGTCGGCGGTCGCGGTCGGGGTGCGGCGATCCGCCGGCGCGGGCTCGTTCGGCATGACGGTCACCGCCACGACGCTTCGCGGCAGCGCGTTCATCGCGCAGCCCGTGTACTTCAACGGCACGACGCTGACGGCGGGCACCGTGCTGAAGACGCGCACCGAGGCGGGCGACTTTCTGCGCGTGGTGATCGACTACGCGCACCCGCTGGCGCGCGTGGGGGCGCGGGGGGAGCTGATCGGCCGCGCCGGACTCGACGCGACGCTCCTCAACTTCCGCCTGCTGGGCACCATCGATCCGTCCAGCGCGGGCCACGAAACGAAGGAGGACTTCGTGACCCAGGAGCTTCCCGCGCCCTTCGTGGGCGCCGAGCTGCGGCTGCCGGTGGACCGCCGGGTGTCGCTGCACGTCGGCGGCGACGCCGGCGGCCTGCCCTGGGTGTCGTCGCTGCGCTACGAGGGCGGGCTGGTCCACCTCTCGCAGCAGCGGCTGGACGCCGACGCCGGCGTGGACGTCGCGCTGGACGCACGGCTCGCGCTGGACGCCGGCGTACACGCGACGAGCTTCATCCAGAACGAGCAGAGCCACGAGGACGGCAATCAGATCAGCCTCGGGACCACCGCCTTGGCGCTGAATCTCCGCTGGCGGTTCTGAGCGCTACCGGCCGCCCCGCTCCCGATACCAGTCCCGCCAGATCACGCGATACACCCGCAGCCCCTCCGGCAGCCGGTTCAGCCCCGGAATCACCGGAAGCAGCAGCAGGACCACGAAGAAGCCCCCGATGATGGCGCCGACCAGCGCGTCGGCATTGGGCGAGTTCCCGATCACGGGCACCTGGTACAGGAAGGTGTACGGCCAGAGCCACCAGGCGCCGGGATAGTTTCCCGTCTCGTGGCTGATGCCCCACTGCCCGCCCTGCATGTCCAGTTTGCCGGCGACCGCATCCTCGATGTCTCCCTGCAGGAAGAGCAGCGCCCGCGTATTGTCCAGGGCGTACGGACTCGACGTGGGCGAGTTGAGCGCTCCCTCCATGAATCCGGCGCGCGCCATGCCCAGCATGCCGTTCATGAGCACCGGCACCGGTCCGTAGTCGCCGGCCGGCAGCGCCACCGATCGGCCCACGACGCGCGCCGAGTCGAGCGCGTGCACGTACTGCGACGTCCACGCCTTCCGTTGATCGTCGGTCGCCGACCGATACGTCGCGAGCGCGGGGCCGATCGCCGAGTCCACCGCCGCGAGATCGGCCAGCGGCCCGAGCACGAAATCCCGACGCGCGTCGATGGGAATGGTGACGCCGAGCAGCTTCGCCGGCGCCACGCCCAGCACCGTCTGGGCGTTCTGCGCGTCGGCCGTGTACGGAGGGCCGTAGCTCTGCAGGCCGCTCGTGCCCGCGAGGTAGCCGGCCACGCGCTTCAGGAACGCCACGGGTTGCTTCGTGGCGACCTCCCGCGCGGTGACGGGCGGATAGTCGGGCGACCCGAACGCCGCGGCGAGCACGACGATCACCACCGCCACCACGGCGAGCACGATGAGTCCTTCGCGCAGCAGGTCGTATGGCTTGGTCGGCACCCCGCGCAGCGTGGCTTCGGATTTGGCGCTCATGTGTCGTCGTCCTCCGAGCCGATGGGGCGGACCGGTCCCTCGTGGCGCACGAGCAGGACGTGGAACCCCACCAGGCCGACCACGAACAGCGGCAGCACCACGACGTGCAGCGTGAGGATCTGCCCCGTGTTCATCGTGTTGACCACCGCGCCCACCCCGAGCGCGTTCAGCGCGTCCTTGGCCTGGCCGGAAATCCACTGCGAGTCCCAGTTGGTCTGCAGGATGAAGCCGGTGAGCCCCGCGAACGCCGCGATGCCGAGCGAGAGCAGGCCCACCACCCAGGTCCCCCAGCGTCCGCCGCGCCAGGCCGCCATGAAGAACTTCCCGATCAGGTGCAGGAGGATGCTCAGGAAGAAGAGCTGCATGCTCCAGAAGTGCAGCGAGTTGAAAAAGTGGCCCACGCGCGACACGTGCCACCAGTCGGGGCCGAAGATCGCGAGCACGGTGCCGGTCGCGACGAGCATGCCCAGCGCGGCCAGGGCCATCGCGCCGAACAGGTAGACCACCGAGTTGACGTAGACCGGCATCCGCGTGGGGAGCGCGTCTTCCAGGCTCCACCAGCTCTTGAGGGCGCCCTGGGCGCGCGCGGTGAGGTTCACGGGGCCCGTCCCGCGTCGGGTTCGGCCGCGTGCTCCACGAATCGCGGCAGGCGGAACCACACCGCCGCCACGAACACGACCACGAGCACCGCCCAGGCGATCAGGTTCGGGACCGCGAGGTTGAAGATCCCGAACACCACGTGCGGTACCGCCGGCAGGCGTTCCGTCGCGAGAGGCCCCATGCCCACGCTCCTCGTTCCGAGTCTCGGTGCGCCGGGGGGCCTGCCGAGTGTACCGGCGGCGGTCCGAAAAAGGTCCGGGGGACCCGGTCCCGGGTCATCCAGCCCCCCGCAGAACGTCAGGCAATCGTCGGTTGCCGGCGGCCCCTGCCCGGGACGACCTTGAGGGCCGCGCCGGCGCGGCCCCGCCCCTTGCCATCGGGGCCGGCTCCCGTCAGTTTACTATATAACTAAGCACGACTATAGTTATTCCCGGCCGTTCCCCGGCCCTCACTGAGCGAGTCGAGTCACCATGCGGCTCCCGAAATTCCGCTTCCACTGGGAAGCCATCATCTGGATCGCCATCGGCGTCTTCGCCGGCCACCGGCTCTGGCCCCAGGTCGCCGCCGCCACCGGCGTGCCGACCATGGACAAGCCCGCCCCGGCCTTCCAGCTCACGACCCTCGACGGGCACGTCATCACCAGCGACCAGCTCCGCGGCAAGGTCGTCCTGCTCAACTTCTGGGCCTCGTGGTGCCCGCCCTGCCGCTTCGAGATGCCCGGCTTCGAGTCGGTGTACGAGAAGCAGAAGGACAACAATTTCGTCGTCATCGGCGTCTCGATGGACAACATCGGTCCCGCCGACGTGAACCGCTTCCTGGCCGAGAACCACATCACGTATCCCGTGGCGATGGCCACCGGTCCGATCGTCGAGGCCTACGGCAACGTGGACCTCCTCCCCACCTCCTTCCTCATCGACAAGGAAGGCAACATCCGGAACGAGGTGCAGGGCATCTTCGCCTCGGTCGCGCTGGCCCAGGCGGTGGACCGCCTGCTCGCCGAGCCCGGTCCGGTCGCCTCGCTCGGGGACGTCCGGCCGTGACCGACGCCGCCACCGTCTCGCTCGGCCTCGCGTTCGCCGCCGGGCTCATCTCGTTCCTCTCGCCCTGCGTGCTCCCGCTGGTGCCGAGCTACATCACGTTCGTCACCGGGATGACGCTGGACGAGCTGACGGTGGAGGGCACGGACTCGGCCCGGCGCCGCGCCGCGGCGCACGCCGCGCTGTTCGTGCTGGGCTTCACGCTGGTGTTCATCGCGCTTGGCGCCGGCGCCAGCGTGCTCGGGGCGTCGCTCCGGCGCCAGCTCCCGCTCATCCAGACGGTGGGCGGCGTCATGATCATCGCCTTCGGCCTGTACATGCTGGGCGTGCTGCGGCTGCCGGGGCTGTCGCGCGAGGCGCGCGTGCAGCTCGCCAACAAGCCCGCGGGGTTCGTGGGCTCGGTGATCGTGGGGATGACCTTCGGCGCGGGCTGGACCCCGTGCGTGGGGCCGGTGCTCGCCTCGATTCTGCTGTACGCCGGTGCCAAGGCCACGCTCGCGAAGGGCATCCTGCTGCTCGCGGTATACGGCCTGGGGCTGGGCGTGCCGTTCTTCGTCGCGGCCGTGTCGCTCAACTGGTATCTGGCCGGCGCCAAGCGGATCCGCCGCTGGCTGCGGCCCATCGAGCTGGCGTCGGGCGCCGTGTTGGTGGTGCTGGGCGTGCTGCTCGTGACCGGGAAGTTCACGATCCTTTCGCACTTTTTCGCCGGGTTGAGTCCGTTGGTGGGCTAGGGCCACCGACGACACCCGCGCCCTCCGCGGGCGGTGCCGCGCGCATGGTTAGCTTTCCTGCGCGATGAGCACCGCCCGCGATCGCTTTCTGGCCTTCCGCCGCACCGTGCCGCACGCGCCGCGGCTCGAACGGCAGACGGTGCGCGCGAACGGGCTCGCCTTCGCGGTGTTCACCTCGCCTCCGGTGGCGGACACGACGCCGCTGCTCTGCGTGAACGGCGGGCTGATCGTGGATCACGCGATGCTCTGGCCGGCGCTCTCGCCGCTGGCCCCGGCGCGGCAGGTCATCCTCTACGACCAGCGCGGGCGCGGCGAATCCGAGGCGCCCGCGGATCCCGGCGCCGCCCGCATCGAGGACGACGCCGCCGACGTCCCCGCGTTGCGCCGCGCGCTGGGCATCCGGCGGTGGGACGTGCTCGGACACTCCTGGGGCGGCGGGATCGCCA
>JBJKPA010000508.1:0-3303 GCA_046706905.1 Gemmatimonadaceae bacterium | reverse complement strand
CCGGAGCGCGCGGCCCCGCCGGCCGCGGCCCGTTCGACACCGGCTGCGGCGGTCGTGCCGCCCCCCGTGCGGCGCGAGTTCCGCGGCGTCTGGATCGCGACGGCGGGAAACATCGACTGGCCCTCGGCGCCCGGACTCACCACCGCGCAGCAGAAGGCCGAGCTCATCGCGATGCTCGACCGCGCGGCGGCGCTGCACCTCAACGCCGTGATCTTCCAGGTGCGGCCGTCGGGCGACGCGATGTACGAGTCCAAGCTCGAGCCCTGGTCGGCGTTCCTCACCGGCCGGATGGGACGGCCGCCCCACCCGCTCTGGGATCCGCTGGCCTTCGCGGTCCGCGAGGCACACGCGCGCGGGCTCCAGCTCCACGCCTGGTTCAACCCCTTCCGCGCCCGGTATCCCGGCGACACTGCGCCGCCCGCGCGCGGCCACGCGGGCCATCGCGACGCGAGCTTCGTGCACCGCTACGGACGCTACCTGTGGATGGATCCGGGCAGCGCCGCGGCGCGGCAGCTCGCCATCCGCGTCATCCTCGACGTCGTGCGCCGCTACGACATCGACGGCGTGCACATCGACGACACGTTCTATCCGTACCCGCTCGTCTCCCACGGCCAGGACGTGCAGTTCCCCGATCTCGCGACCTACCGCGCCTATCGCGCGCGCGGCGGCCGGCTCGGCCGCGACGACTGGCGGCGCCACAACGTGGACCTGTTCGTGCGGGAGCTGTATCAGGCCGTGAAGCAGGAGAAGCGCTGGGTCGCGGTGGGCATCAGCCCGTTCGGCATCTGGCGCCCGGGCCATCCGGCGGGCGTGGACGGCTTCGACGCGTACGCCAAGCTGTTCGCCGATTCGCGGCTCTGGTTCGAGAACGGGTGGGTGGACTATCTCGCGCCGCAGCTCTACTGGCCGATCACGCGCCCCGCGCAGAGCTACGCCCAGCTGCTGCACTGGTGGGCCGACCAGAACGCCAAGGGGCGCAACCTGTACGCCGGGAACTACGCGGCGCGCGTCGCCGGAACCGCCGGCGGCAGCGAGGTGTGGCCGGCATCCGAGATCGTGAATCAGATCCTCGTCACGCGCGACCAGATCGGAGCTGACGGCGACATCTTCTTCAGCATGGCGTCGCTGATGAGCTATCCCGACAGCGTGCACGAGCGGCTGCGCGACGGGCCGTACGCGCAGCCGGCGCTGGTGCCGGCGTATCCGTGGCTGGAGTCGTCGCGCGCCCGGCCGGCGACGCCCGCCGTGACCGTCGGACCGGCCACGCCCGGCGACGCGCCCACCGTGCATTTCCGCCCCGCCGGCAAGACCGCCCCGCGGCAGTGGGTGGTGCAGACGATGACCGACGGCGTGTGGCACACGGCGATCCTGCCCGGCACCGCGCGCGCCTTCACCCCGGCCGGCGCGGGGAACCCCACCGCGGTGAGCGTGATTGCGGTGGATCGTGTGGGAATCGAGAGCGCGCCCGCCGTGGTGGTGCCGCGCGACCACCCATGACCTCGCGGCGCACGGCGCGCCGCGCCACCCGTCACCCAGAGAGGTACGCGCCATGAGCGCCATCGAGCGTCCCGCGGCGAGCGAATTCGCGCCCTTCTACACCGGCTACGTGGACGGCGTCCCCGAAGGGGACATCGTCGAGATCCTCCAGCGCCAGGGGCGCGAGCTGGCCGCGCTGCTCGGCGGCGTCACCGGCGACCGCGGCGACTACCGCTACGCCCCCGACAAGTGGACCGTGAAGGAGGTGATCGGCCACATCACCGACGCCGAGCGGATCTTCGGCTACCGCGCGCTGCGCATCGCGCGCGGCGACGCCACGCCGCTGCCCGGATGGGATCAGGACACGTACGTCCAGCGGGCCGGGGCGGGCCGGCGTGCCGTGGACGACCTCGCGGCGGAATTCGCGGCCGTGCGCGCGGCCACCGTTTCGCTCTTCCGTTCGATGACCGATGAAGAGTCGCGGCGGGCGGGGACTGCCAATGGCAACCCGGTGACGGCCCGCGCGCTGGCCTACATCGCAGCGGGGCACGAACGCCACCACACGCACATCCTCCGCGACCGGTATCTCAAGTGACGCCAACGGGCTGAGCGCCGGGATGGCGCTCCGGCGCACGCCGCAAAACTAAAGTTCACCAATCCCGTACTTGCTCCCGTTCCCCGGGCCCCGATATGGTACAAACGAGGCCCGATTTTGCACCGGCACGGGGTGAGCGGGAGGCGCCCATGATGCGCTTGTGGTTGAGCACATACGCCGAGGAACCTCGCATCGGCACCAGCGCGGTGTTCAGCACCCTGCTGCACGTGGGGCTCATCGCGGCCGCGGTGGTCGGGACGCTGCAGGCCCCCCAGCGGCTCAAGGAGCGGATCGAGCAGGCGGTGCGCTTCCTGCCGCCGCCCGACCGCGTGCACGAGTCCTCCGGCCCGGTCGAGACGCTGCACTTCGTGTCGCTGGTGCCCGACATGAGCGCGCCGGCCGACATGCGGCTGCCGGCGCGCCGGCTGGCCACCCGGCCGCCGGCCGTGAACGACGGGACCAAGCCGATCGTGGTCCCCGTCGCGCCGCCCGTGGTGAACGAGGATTCGGTGATGTCGGTGCTCGACGTGGATTCCACGGTCGAGCGCTACCCGGAGAGCGCGGCGCCGGCCTACCCGCCCGACCTGCTGGCCAAGCACGTCCAGGGGAGCGTGGCCACGACGTACGTCGTGGACACGACCGGATTCGCCGATACCACTTCGCTCAAGATCCTGAGCGCCAGCGATTCCCAGTTCGCGCGGGCGGTGCGCGAGGCGTTACCATACATGCGGTTCCGGCCCGCCATCCTCCGCAACCGCAAGGTGCGGCAGCTGGTGGCCCAGACCTTCCTGTTCCGCATCCGGACGCCTCCCCCCGACACCATCATCCGCAAATCGGGCCTCGAGTGAACGATCAGACATCGCCTTCCACGCCGCCCCGCGCGCGCCACACGGTGCGGCTGGCCGGCGTCGTGATCGGCTATTCCGACCTCGAGGAGGCGTGGCCCGCCGAGGGGCGCGCGCGCGGCGCCTTCCGACCGGGCGTGGGTTACGAGCTGGTCGAGCCGGTGTTCCGCCTGTTCGTCGAGGCCGTGCCCGTGCCCGACGGCACGGTGCGCGACGACGCCAAGCTCGAGCGCTACCACCAGTCGCGCGATGCGCTGCACCTGCGCCTCGAGGACGCCGACGGCACGGTGATCGGCACGACCGCCATCCACATCGCGGACTACGCGCGCGAGCGCGGCCCCGAGGCGCGGCGGCTGGACGTGCTGATCCGCGACGACGGCTACTGGG
>JBJKPA010000507.1:0-11619 GCA_046706905.1 Gemmatimonadaceae bacterium | reverse complement strand
GAGCGGGGCCACGGTGCGCGTCGTGGCATCGGCGCCGAACCATGCGGTGCGCACGCTGGCCGCGGACCGGCCGCCGGTAACGGTCGAGGCGCGCGCCTACGCTCCTGAAGACGTCGCCTGGGCGACGCTCGTCTTCGCGCTCGACGACGACGCGGCGCTCAACGCCCGGGTGGCCGAGCACGCCCACGCGGCGGGCCGGCTCGTCGCCCTGCCGGGCACCGATGGGGGCGGCAGCTTCTCGGCCGAGCCGGTCCTGCGCCACGGAGACATCGCGATCGCCGTCTCGGCGGGCGATCTGGCCCCGATGGCGCGGCTGATCCTGGCCCGGATCGGGGAGCAGGTCGGCCCGCCATACGGCGAGGCGCTGGCCGGACTCGAGGCGCTGCGCAACGAGCTGCTGGCGCGCGGGGACGCCGAGCGGTGGAACGACGCGGTCGAGTCCCTGCTCGACGACGACGCGTGGCAGGCGATCGAGCGCGGCACCTTCGCGCGGAGGCTCTCGGCGTGGCGGTGATCGTGGCGGGCGTCAGCCACCGAACGGCCGCGCTGGACGTGCGCGACCGGCTGACCTTCCGCCCCTCGGAGGTGGGGGGGGCGCTCGAGCGCATCACCCGGAGCTCCGGCGCCACCGAAGCCGTGATGCTCTCCACCTGCAACCGCACCGAGGTCTACCTCGTGGAGGGCGACCGGGACGCCGCGCCGGCGGTGTGGGAGACGCTCACCGACCGGTTGGGCGCCGACGCGAGCGCCTACGGCTACGTGCGGCGCGACCGGGAAGCGGTGACGCACCTGTTCGAGGTCGCGTCGGGGCTCGACTCGATGGTGCTGGGCGAGGCCCAGATCCACGGGCAGGTGCGCGACGCCTGGGAGAGCTGCCGCGGGCAGTCGGGGGTGGCGCTCAACCGGCTCTTCCAGACCGCGCTCTCAGCGTCCGGCCGCGTGCGCGAGGAGACCGCGGTGGCGCGCGGCGCGGCGTCGGTGAGCTCGGCCGCCGTGCAGCTCGCCAAGCAGATCTTCGGCACGCTGCGGGGCCGCCGCGCGATGGTCCTCGGGGCGGGGGAGATGGCGGGGCTCGCCCTCGAGTGCCTGGTGGACGAGGGGGTGAACGCCTCCATCGTGGCCAATCGCACGCACGCCCACGCCGAGGAGCTCGCCTCGCAGTACGGGGCGCGGGCGATGCACTTCGAGGAGTGCTGGCGGGAGCTGCCCGACGTGGACGTCCTGCTCTCGTCCACGGCGTCGCCGCATCCCGTGGTGACGGTGGACCGGGTGCGCGCGGCGGCGGAGGCGCGGGGCGACCGGCCCTTGTGCATTCTCGACATCGCCGTGCCGCGCGATGTCGAGCCCGAGGTCGGGACCTTCCGCAACGTGTATCTGTACGATCTCGACAGCCTGCATCAGGTGATTCAGGCCAATCTGGACCGGCGCCGCGCGCAGCTGCCCGAGGCGCAGGCGATCATCGCCGGCGAGGTCGAGCGCTACTGGCAGTGGCTGACCGGTCTCGAGGCGGTGCCGGTGCTGACCACCTTCCGGTCGCGGATGGACGCGTTGCGCGAGGCCGAGCTGGCGTCGGCGATGCGGAAGCTCAAGGATGTGACGCCGGAGCAGCGAGCCGCGGTCGAATATCTGACGAAATCGTTGATGAACAAGTTCATGCACGAACCGTCGGTGCGCCTGCGCACCGCGGCGTCGAACGGGCGGGGGCTGGGCGTCGTGGACGCGATGCGCTACCTGTTCGCGCTCGATCCCGAAACACCGGAGCGCGGCGCGTCGCCGGCCCCGGGCAAATCCGAGACGGAGGACAGGAAAGCGTGAAGCGCGTACTGGTGACGGGAGGAGCGGGGTTCATCGGGTCGCACGTGGCCGACCGGATGGTGGCCGAGGGGCACCGCGTGAGCGTGCTCGACGACCTGTCGAACGGCCGGCGGGAGAACGTGCCCGGCGGCGCCGAGTTCCACGAACTGGACGTCCGCTCGCCCGAGGTGGCCGAGGTGGTCCGCACGGGCGGGTTCGACGTCATCGTCCACCTCGCGGCGCAGATGGACGTGCGCAAGAGCGTGGCCGATCCGGTGTTCGACGCCGGCGTCAACGTCATTGGGTCGCTGAACCTGCTCGAGGCACTGCGGGCGTCGGGGCGGCTCGGCTCGACGCGGTTCCTGTTCGCCTCGACGGGGGGCGCCATCTACGGCGACGGCGTGGAGCTGCCGGCCGTGGAGGACGCGCCCAAGGAGCCGGACTCGCCGTACGCGATCGCCAAGCACGCCGTGGAACAGTACCTCTCGTACTACGCGCGGCTTCACGGGCTGCCCGCCGTGGCGCTGCGGTTCGCGAACGTGTACGGCCCGCGCCAGGATCCGCACGGCGAAGCCGGCGTCGTGGCGATCTTCTGCGGCCGCGTGATGGCCGGGGCGCCGCTCACCGTGTACGGCGACGGCACGCAGACGCGCGACTACGTGTACGTGGGCGACGTCGCGGCCGCGGTCGCCGCGGCGGCCCACGCCACGCCGAAGAGAAGTGCCGGAATGAACGCTCGCGCGTTTAATATCGGGACGGGCGTGGAGACCTCGGTGCTCGACCTGGCGTCGGTGCTGATGCGCGCCGCCGGGAGCACGGTACCGATCGAATTCGCGCCGCCACGGGCGGGGGAGCAACTCCGCTCCGTCCTCTCGATCGACAAGGCGGCGGCCGAACTCGGCTGGCGTCCCAGCGTATCGCTGGCTCAGGGCCTCGCCGAGACGTACGCGTGGTTCGGCCAGCGGTCGTCCACCTCCAGCGAGTCCCGCGCATGATCCTCGCACCGCAACTCGGCGGGGCCGTCCCCAGCGGCGCCCTCGACCTCATCCGCAGCGCCTCGATCAGCACGCAGATCGTGCTCGCCGTGCTCGCCGCGCTCTCGCTCCTGAGCTGGGCGGTGATGTTCAGCGCCTGGCGACAGCTGAACAAGGCGGAGAAGGCCGGGATCGAATTCCAGCATTCGTTCGAGAACGCCCCGCGGCTGGACGAGGTCGGCGCCCTGGTCAAGCGCTCCAAGCCCGGCGCGCTGCCGCGGCTCTTCCTGCGCGCCATGCACTTCGTGTCGGAGCAGCGGGTGCGCAACCAGCAGTCCCGCGAGCTGGCGAATCCGCAGCTCACGCCCGGCGGCGGGATCACCTACACCCTGTCGGCCACCCAGATCGAGACGCTGCGCCTCCTGCTCGACGCCGAGGCGTCGGAGGAGCGCGACCGGCTGGGCCGCTACCTCCCCTGGCTCGCCGTGATCGGCTCGGCCAGTCCGCTCATCGGCCTGTTCGGCACCGTGCTGGGCGTGATCGAGGCGTTCCTCGGCATCGCCAGCAAGGGGTCGGGGAACCTGGGCGCCGTGGCGCCCGGTGTGGCCGAGGCGCTGATCGCCACCGCGGCGGCGCTCGCCGTGGCCATTCCGGCCACTTTCGGGTACAACATCTTCGCCAACAAGCTCAACCGGTTCGACGGGATGATGGAGAACTTCGGCACCGACGTGATCGCGCTGCTGGCGCGCGAGGGGCACATCTAGCATGGCCCGCCGCCGCACCCGCCGCCTGGCCCTCAACGCCGACATCAACGTCGTCAGCCTGATCGACGTGATGCTGCTCCTGCTCGTGATCTTCATGATCACGGCGCCGATGATGCAGGGCGGGGTGGACATCACGCTTCCCAAGGCCGAGGCCCGGCCGATCACGTCGAAGAGCAGCATGACCGTCACCGTGACGCGCGACGGGAAGATCATGGTGGACGACAACGCGCCGATGACGTACGACGAGTTCCGCGCCGCCTTCCAGACCCTGGCCAAGGACCGGGCGAGCCAGGGGCTCTACCTCCGGGCGGACCAGAGCGTGCCCTACGGGCTCGTGGCGCAGGTGCTGGCGGTGATCAAGGCCGGCGGCGTGCAGGACGTGGGCCTGGTCACGGAGCAGGAGCAGCACTGACGTGAGCGCGCACGCCGCTCCTCCACGTCTGACGCTCCCGCTGGGCGCCTCGGTGGCGCTGCACGTGGCGGTGCTCACGGCGCTGTTCGTGCTCCGACCGCCCCCGCCGCCGGTGCTCCCGCCGGTCTACCGCGTGAACCTCGTCGCGGCGCCCGCCGGCCCGCGCGCCATCGGCACGGTGCAGGAGAAGCCGGCCGTGGCCGCCCCCGCGCCGGTCACGCCGCCGCGCACCCGGGCCAAGCCCAGGACGGCGCCGGTGCTCGAGCACAAGACCAAGACTGCCAGGCCGACGCCCAAGCCGAAGGTCGCCACCCCGGCGCCCCCCGAGGTGAAGACCAAGGCGGCCAATTCCAAGACCCCGGCCGCCGGCGGCGGCCCCGAGGGCGGCAAGGGCGCGGACGTGACGAACGTGCACACACCCGGGATCGAGTTTCCCTTCCAGGGGTACCTCGACAACATCCTGCGCCAGATCGCGCTGCGCTTCGACGCAGGTGGCAACGCCGCCCTCACCGCGCAGGTGGCGTTCCTCATCCACCGCGACGGCAGCGTGACGGACTTCCGATTCCAGAAGCGGTCGGGCTCGTACGCCTTCGACCTGTCGGCTCAGGGGGCCGTGGAGGGCGCCGGCACGGCGCACGCCTTCGGCCCGCTGCCCTCGGCGTACCCCAACGACGTCCTGCCGGTGATCTTCACCTTCGACCCGCGGTTGATCCATTGACCAAGGCCCCGCTCGCCCTCGCGTGCGCATGGCTCTGCCTCGGCGCGGCCGCCCCGGCCGGCGCCCAGGACACCACGCAGGGCGTCCACATCACGTACAGCTACGAAACGGGGGTGCGCCCCTCGGTCGTCGTCCTTCCCGTGCCCGGGGCGAACGGGGACTCGATCCAGGCCATCCTCCAGCGCGATCTCGACTACGGCGACGCCGTGAACGTGATCGTGATCCCCGACTCGATGGCGGCGGCCATCCGCGGCGGCACCGATTCCACGGGGGCGGCGCGGCCGATCGCCTACGGCGTGTTCTCCACGCTCAAGGCGGCGGCGGTGGTCCAGGCCACGAACACGGACCGCGGGCTCCACGTGGCGCTGCACGACGTGAGCCGGAAGCAGGTGATCGACGTCAACGAGTTCCCGCTGCCCCAGGACACCCTCTCCCGGGCCTGGCGCATGGCCGTCCACCGGGTGTCCGACGAGGTGCAGCGGTGGATCACGGGCCTCCGCGGGATCGCCGCCACGCGGATCGCCTACGTGCGGAACCACGCCGTGCACATCATGGACAGCGACGGGGCCGACGACATCACGATTCCGATGGTCGGCGAGGGGCTCTCGCCGGCCTGGAGCCCGGACGGGAAGTCCATCGCCTACGCCACCTTCGGCGTGAATTCGCGGGTGGTGGTGTACAACCTGGCCACCGGGGAGTCCCACAGCTTCGGGGCGCGCCGGAACACCAACGTGAGCACCCCCGCCTGGAGCCCGGACGGGTCCACGATCGTGTACACGATCGCCGGGGAAAACGGCTCCGACCTGTTCAGCTCGCCGCCCTCGGGCGGGTCCACGCAGCGGCTGACGGCGGGGGGTGGGACGGACAACAGCACGCCCTGCTTCAGCCCGGAGGGGCATAGAATTGCCTTTACGTCGGGGCGGGCGGGCCCGCCCGAGATTTATATTATGGATGCAGATGGGACCAATGTGTCCATGTTCACCGATTACGCGTTTTCCACGAGGAACTACCGCTCCAACCCCGACTGGTCGCCGGACGGTCTGACGATCGCCTATCAGTCGTACGCACCCGACAGCCTGGGCGTCTTCCAGATATTCACCATGTCCCTCCGGGACCACATCCCGGTCCAGAGAACGAGCGACGGCGAGAACGAGGATCCGAGTTGGGCGCCGGACGCGCGGCATCTGGTGTTCAGTTCCACCCGAAGCGGTGTCAAGCAGTTGTGGGTGATCGATACGAAGTCGGGCCGGCTGCGGCAGCTGACGCACGGAACCGCGACCTCGCGGCTCGCGGCGTGGTCGCCGCGGTTGGCCCCGTAGGACCCGCCGCCCTCTTGACGGCGCAACCGTAGCAGAACCCCCCTCGCCTTCCCACATCCGAGTCCAGGAGACCCGACCCATGCAACCTTCCCGAATCCTGCCCGCGGCGTTGTTGGCGGTCGCCGCCCTTGCGGCCTGCCAAAAGAAGCCCGAGGTAGCGCCCACCCCGGCTCCTCCGCCGATCGACAGCACGGCGATCAAGCAGCACATTGCCGACTCGCTCGCCGCGATCGCGAAGGCGCGAGAGGACAGCATCGCGCAGGCGGCGGCGGAGAAGGCCCGGGCGGACAGCATCGCGCGCGCCGAGGCCCAGGCCAAGATGCACGCCGCGCTCACCGCGATGATCCACTTCGACTTCAACAAGTCGGATCTGCGGCCCGAGGATCAGGCGATCCTCGACTCGAAGATCCCGATCCTGCTCGCCAACCCGAATCTCATGCTGCGCATCGAGGGCAACACCGACGAGCGCGGCTCGACCGAGTACAACCTCGCGCTCGGCCAGCGGCGCGCCGCGACGGCCAAGCGCTACCTCACCGACCACGGCATCGCCGACTCGCGGCTCGAGACGGTGAGCTACGGCGAGGAGAAGCCCCTCTGCACGGAGCACGACGAGGCGTGCTGGTCGCAGAACCGGCGTGACGAGTTCGTGATCACGGCCGGCGACACCGGCATGCTGCGGGCGCCGGGGAACTGATGCGGGCGCGTCTGCTTCTCGCGCCCGTCGCGCTCCTCGCGGTCAGCGGGTGTCTCGCCTCCAAGGGGGACATCCGGCTGCTGCAGGACGACCTGACGTCCATGCGGGCGGAACAGGCCCAGCAGGCGCGGGCGCAGGAGCAGGCACGGGCCCGGGCCGATTCGAGTGCGCGGCAGCGGCTCGACTCGGCCATCACGACGCTGGCCGTGCTCAAGGATTCGATCGCCATGCTCAGCCAGCGGTTCGCCAACTACCAGGCGAACTCGAGCCAGGCGATGTACGCGATGGGACAGCAGCTCATCACGCTGGAGAACCGGGCCGGGATGAGCCAGCGGCAGATTCAGGACATGGTCTCGCAGCTCGAGACCCAGCACGACCAGATGGCCGCGGGCACGGGCGCCGCCCCCGCCGGCAAGGGGGACACGGCGGCGGCCCCGGTGGGCCCGGGGCCGGCCCAGCTCTTCACGCTGGGCCGCGACCAGTTCAACAACGGGGCCTACGCCACCGCGCGGCAGGCGTTCGACTCGCTGCTCGTGCACTTCCCCACCTATCTCGGCGCGGCGACGGCCGAGACCTACATCGGGCAGACGTACGAGCGGGAAGGGAACACGGCGGCGGCCGATTCGGTGTATCAGTTGGTGGTTCAGAAGTACCCGCAGAGCCCCGACGCGCCCACCGCGTTGTACAAGCATGCCCTGATCCTGCTCACCAACGGCAAGACGGCCGACGCGCGCACGGCGCTGGAGCGCATCGTCCGGCAGTATCCCAATAGCGACGTGGCGACGCTGGCGGCGGACCGGCTGAGCAAGCTGCCGACCCCCTAACCGCGCATCGCCGAGGGTTTGATGGTGGCCAAGAAGTCGGATGAAATGCCCTTCCTCGATCATCTCGAGGAGTTGCGATGGCGCCTGATCTGGTCCATCGCGGCACTCGCCGTCGGCGTGGTCTTCGGCGCGATCATCGTCATCCACTTCAACGCCATCCTGTGGCTCGAGAAGCCGATCCTGCCGTACCTGAACGGGCAGAAGCTGGTGATCACGCACCCGGCCGACTCGTTCACGGTGCTGATGTCGGCCTCGCTGGTGATCGGGGCCGTGATCGCGCTGCCGGTGATCGGATACCAGATCTGGGCGTTCCTGTCGCCGGCGCTGTACGGCCACGAGAAGAAGGTGATCATCCCGTCGCTGGTCGCCGGGGCGCTCCTCTTCGCGTGCGGTGTCGCGCTGGCGTACTACTTCGTGCTGCCGCTGGCGCTGGCCTACCTGATGCGGCTCGAGTCCGACGCCCTGACGCCGATGATCATGGCGTCGGAGTATTTCGGGTTCGTGACCACGCTGTGCGTGGCGTTCGGCGCGGTGTTCGAGCTCCCGCTGGCCATCACGGGACTCACCGCGCTGGGCATCGTGAAGCCGCAGTTCCTGAGCAAGTACCGGCGCCACGCCATCGTGGCCTGCTGGGCGATCGCGGCGATCATCACCCCCGGTGATTTCCTCGGTACGACCTTCGCGCTGGCGATTCCGCTGTATCTCCTGTTCGAGATCAGCGTGGTGCTGTCATACGCCGTGTTCCGCCGCCGCGAGCGGCGGCACCGCGCGCTGATGGACGAGGTGCAGGGGGAGGGGGGCGAAGCGCACGCATGAGCCGCCGGTGGTGGCTGGCCGCGCTGCTCTTCCCGGCCGCTCTCGGCGCGCAGGGCATTCCCGTGCGTCCCCCGACGCTTCCCGTGGGCGGGGGATCCGCCTCCCCCGCCGACACGGCGAAGCGTGACAGCCTCGGCGTCGTGCACTGGGCCGCGCCCGACTCGGTGATGCAGGCCCTGATGAACCGGAAGGGCTACACCATCACCCGGTACACCGGCCAGTCGCTCAGCTTCGACGCCCTTTCCCAGGCCCTGGATCTGGCCGCCGATTCGGCGCGCAAGGCGATCGTCCAGCGCGGCGACCAGACGGTCATCACCGACTCCACGATCGCCTACAACAGCCAGACCCGCAGCGTGCGCGTGACGAGCCGCGACACGACCGGGGCGGGGTACGTGATCGTCCCCGGCGACGGGCAGTCGCCGATCGCGGGCACGACGAGCGCCACGTACAACCTGAACGAGCGGTCGGGGCGCATCAACAACGCGTCGGTGGCCGTGAACAACGGCGGCAACACCTGGTTCGTGCGCCCCGACGTCGTGAAGATCGAGACCGGCGACAGCACCAAGAACATCCCGCCGCGGCTGTACGGCACCAGCGCCAGCCTCACCTCGTGCGACGACACCATCGCCCCCGACTACCACTTCGAGGTCGGCGAGGTGAAGCGCACCAAGAACCTGATGGTGGGCCGCCCGGCGATCCTCTACATCGGCGACGTGCCGGTGATGTGGCTGCCGTTCTTCTTCCAGGACATCCGCACCGGGCGCAAGAGCGGCATGCTGACGCCCCGGTTCGGCGTCGCCGACATCATCCGCAACAGCCCCACCTACCGGCGCGACATCGAGAACGTGGGCTGGTACTGGGCGCTCAACAACTACATGGACGCCTCGGCATGGCTCGACTGGCGGAGCAGCGTGGGCGGCTCGTCCGCCGGCGATCCGGGGTGGCTCCGCTTCAACGGCCAGTGGCGCTACCGGTGGCGCGACCGGTTCCTGAACGGCCAGATCGCGTCGTCGTACACCGAGCAGCGCAACGGGCAGACGAACCTCGCCATCAGCTGGGCGCACTCGGAGCAGTTCTCGCGCAACAGCTCGCTGACGATGAACATGAACTACGTCACGAGCACGCAGCTCCAGCGCCAGAACACGTTCAACCCGTACGCCGCGCTGGCCACGATCTCCTCGTCCATCAACTACCAGCAGAAGATCGGCCCGGCGTCGATCAGCATCGGCGGCACGCGCAAGCAGTATCCCGGCCGCTCGCAGGTGGACATGACGTTCCCCACGGTCAGCGTCAGCTCGAGCCCGATCGAGATCGCCTCGTGGCTCACCTGGTCGCCGGGCTTCCACTACAGCGCGAGCTCCAGCCTCAACATCGATCAGACCGGCCTGTTCAGCCAGCGCTACGGCACCTCGCCCACCGGCGTCCTCGATTCGGTGAGCGTCAAGCGGAGCAGCTACACCAGCCAGCTCTCCTTCGACACGCCGATCCAGATCTTCGGCTTCAACCTCAAGAACTCGTTCACGATCAACGACCAGCAGAACCTGTTCCCGCAGGAATACATCGTCTATCCCGACCCCAGCGATACCGCGACCCACTACAAGCGGGTCTTCCAGAGCACCTACCGCACGGACGTGAACTGGACGCCCAGCTTCTCGCTGCCGCAGCTCGGCCACAACGTCTTCAACCTCTCGCCCAGCCTCTCGTTCCAGAACGTGGACCCGGGCGCGTTCTGGGTGCGCAGCCAGTACACCGGGGGCAAGTTCGTGCACCAGTCCAAGCGCCCGACGTTCGGGCTCGGCATCTCCCCCACCATCTACGGGCTGTTCCCCGGCTGGGGCCCGTTCGCGCGCTTCCGCCACACGATCACCCCGCAGATCAGCTTCAGCTACGCGCCGCCGGCCTCGGTCAGCAACGCCTACCTCGCGGCCACCGGCCGGACCAGCGCCGGCTACCTCGGCTCCCTCGCCCAGAAGGCCGTCACCCTCACGCTCGGGCAGACCTTCGAGGCCAAGCTCAAATCGAAGGAAGACACGCTCAACCCGACGGCCAGCAGCAGCTCGCAGCCCATCCGCCTCCTGTCGCTGACGTTCTCGCCGATCACCTACGACTTCGAGCGCGCGGCGGCCACGCACCGCGCCATCTCCGGCATCTCGAGCGACGCCTTCAGCTACAGCCTGAGCTCGGACCTCGTGCCGGGGTTGTCGGTGAACGTCGGGTACTCGCTCTTTCAGGGCGACCCGATCAGCGACACGGCGGTGTTCAAGCCCTACCAGAACTCGCTGTCGGCCAACTTCACCCTCAGCCAGGAGCACAACCCGTTCGGCTTCCTGCTGCGGATGTTCGGCGTGAAACAGGACAGCTCGGCCAAGCCCGCGGCGCCGCTCCAGGGCGGCCAGCTCACCAGCGACCAGCAGTTCGCCCAGGACGTGTCGTCGCAGCCCGTGGCCGGGCTGCAGTCGCGGAACGCGATCTACCTTCCGCCGGTGTCGCGCAGCTGGTCGGCCTCGTTCAACTTCAGCATGGCCCGACAACGACCTCCCGTGGGCGGCACGGTGATCAACGCCGACCCCACGGTGTACTGCCTGCCGTTCAAGGACCCGAGCAGTCCGTCGTACAACCCGCCGGCGTACGACCTGTGCGTGCAGCAGCAGAGTACCGCGCCCACGCTCGACGCGCCGATCCCGAACACCGCCGACGGCGGGCCGGTGTACCTCAATCCGCCCACCTCGTCGCTCGGGAGCAGCGTCAACTTCCCGCTCACCGACATGTGGTCGGCGGCGTGGCGCACGACGTACAACCTCGTGCAGCACAAGTTCGCCAGCCAGGACGTGCAGCTCGTCCGCCAGCTCCACGACTGGCGCGCGATCTTCTCGTTCACCCAGGCCCCGAACGGGAACTTCTCCTTCTCGTTCCAGATCGCGCTGACCGCGGAGCCGGACCTCAAGTTCAACTACAACCGCGGCACCTATCGGACGTCGGGCACCTCGTACTAGGGGAACCGCCGCCCTTGAATTGTCCCGTGCCGCCGGAGATGTTCCGCCCATGACCGGCCGCGTGGTGCTGGACGGGAATTCGCTCACCATCGGCGACGTCGTCGCCGTGGCGGCGCACGGCGCGCCGGCGGCGCTGGCTCCCGAGGCGCGCGCCCGCACGGCGCGTAGCCGGGCCGTAGTCGCCGACCTCGTGCGCCACGGCGCGGCCGTGTACGGCGTGAACACCGGGTTCGGCAAGCTCTCCGACGTCGCGAACCCCGGCGACCGGCTGGCCGAGCTGCAGGTGAACCTGGAGCGGAGCCACGCCGCCG
>JBJKPA010000506.1:0-8310 GCA_046706905.1 Gemmatimonadaceae bacterium | reverse complement strand
CGCCCCGGCCCACACCCCCGTCCCAAACCCCGCCCCCCACGGGGGGGGGGGGCCCGGCCCGGGGAGGCTGGCCACCCCCCCCGCGGGGCCCCGCGGCGCGCCCCGCGACAGTCTGGCCGCGGCCCATCGCACGGGGCGCGTGGTGCGCGTGCTCACGCCCGGCGCGGGCGCGGCGCGGGTGTTCGCGGCCGGCGGCGCGACGGCGACCTGGCACTTCGTGGCGCCCGACGTGCGCGACTTCGCCTGGGGCTCGAGCGACCAGTACGCGTGGGATGCCACGCGCGCGCTCGTGAACGGCGGAAAGGACACGGTGGCCATCAACAGCTTCTTCCGGCTCACCGCGCCGGCGGTGGCCTGGCGGCTGGGCGGCGCGCGGTTCACGCGCGACGCGATCGAGCAGCTCTCGAACTACCTCTGGCCCTACCCCTGGCCCAAGATGACGTCCATGGAAGGCGTGCTGAACAGCGGCGGCATGGAGTACCCGATGATGACGCTGATGCAGCCGTGGGCCGACACGCTGTCGCTGGCCGGCGACCTGATGCACGAGACGGGGCACATGTGGTTCCCGATGCAGGTCGGCTCCAACGAGACGCGCTACCCGTGGATGGACGAGGGGTTCACGCAGTTCGACGTGGCGCAGGGCATGCGCGCGATCTACGGCGAGCCGCGCACCGGCGGGCGTCCCAATGATTCGGAGCAGGGCCAGCGCGCGCTCTACCTGAGCAGCGTGCGCGCGGGCGGCGACGACCAGCTCATGCTCCCGGGCGACGAGTACCCGCAGGACCTGTACTTCGTGATGTACTACGACAAGACGGCACAGGCGCTGGCGGCGCTGCGCGCCATCCTGGGGCCCGACACCTTCCACAGGGCGTTCGTCGAGTACGGCCGCCGGTGGATCGGCAAGCACCCGCAGCCATATGATTTCTTCAATACGATGTCGAACGTCTCGGGGCGCGATCTCAACTGGTTCTGGCAGACCTGGTGGTACCACGCCTGGCCGCTGGACCAGGTGGTGGGGGGCGTGACCTCCGACGGCGACTCGGCGGCCGTCACGATCGTGGACCGCGGGCTGGCGCCGATGCCGGTGTTCCTCGCCCTCACGCGCGCCGACGGCAGCGTCCAGCGGCTGACGATCCCGGTGGACGTCTGGCTGACTGGCGCCCGGCGGACCACGGTCCGCGTGGCGGCCGAGCCCAGGATCGTGAAGGTGCAGATCGATCCCGACGGCGATTTCCCCTACGTGGACCGGAAGGGGCTGACCTGGACGGCGCCCTGAGCGCCGGCGGTCAACGAGTGCTGGCGAGGGGGCGTACCCTGGTTTAGAATCTGCCGTCCCTCGTCCCCCCCGTCCCCTTCGTCCCCCTCGTCCGCCGTCCCCGCCTCACCCGCCGTTCATGAGGAGCATCATGCGCGCCACACCCCTGTTCGCCGCGGCCCTCGGCGCCGCCCTGCTCGCCGGCTCACCCCGCCCCGCCCGTGCTCAGGGCGAGCAGGCCGCCCAGGCCCCCGATCCGATCGAGACCCTGGTCGGACGCCTCACCCTCGACCGCTACAAGGCCGACATCAAGGGGCTCACCAACTTCGGCGACCGCCGCCAGGGCACGAAGCGCAATCGCGAGGCGGTGGACTGGATCGAGGCCCAGCTCAAGAGCTACGGCTGCACCGACGTCGAGCGGCTGGACTACACCTACGAGCCGCCGCAGCGCCGGGGGCGCGGGGCGTTCCGTGGCCGTGGACGCGGCGGACGTGGGCGCTCGGAGATCGCGGCCGGCGGCGGGCGGTACCGCGGCATCCGCGGCCCGACGGGGGTGAACAACGACTCGCTCAGGCAGCCGAATCTCGCGATCCGCGAGGAGGACGCGGAGCCCAGCACGCCGGGTCCGCGGCAGGAGGTCTATTGCACGAAGATCGGCACGACGCATCCCGACGAGATGTACATCGTGGGCGGCCACATGGACGGCATCGGCTGGGGCCAGGCGGCGAACGACGACGGCTCGGGCGCGGCGCTGGTGATGCAGCTCGCGCGCATCTTCAGCATGCCCGACGTGCGGACGGACGTCTCGATCCGCTTCATTCTCTGGAACAACGAGGAGACGGGGCTGAACGGCAGCCGCGCCTACGTCGCGCAGCGCGAGGCGCTGCAGGGCAAGGAGGATCCGCCGGGGTCGGGCAAGTATCCGGAGCCGAAGTGGCTGGGGATGATCCAGCACGACATGATGCTCTGGGACCACGGGATGCCGCGGGCCGACGGGACGGTGAGCAAGCAGCAGCGTCCCGAGGCGGACGTGAACATCGAGTTCCAGCGGAACTCGAAGATGGCGGACGCGTCGCAGAAGCTGGCCTGGGAGTTCGAGCAGGCGAACGAGAAGTACGCGACGAACTATCCGGCGGCGGTGGGGCCGCACATGACGAACACGGATTCCGATCCGTTCAAGGACATCTGTCCGACGATCAGCCTGCGGGAGAATTTCCGCGGCACGCAGATCGGCGCGGGGTGGGATCCGAACTGGCACCAGCCCACGGACGTGTACACGACCTACAACGACAAGGACTTCCTGCTCGGCCTCAACGCGGCGCAGACGACGCTGTCGGCGGTGGCGGAGCTGACGGGCGCGACGATCAAGCAGTAGACGCCCGGCGTTCGACCACAAGCGGCCGGCGGAATCGATCCGCCGGCCGCTTTTTCCATTTAGAATCCTTCGGTCTCTTGTCCGTTCTCTCCGCTAATGTCCGCGTCCAGATCGTTTGACTCACCCGGCGAGCGTAACATCCCCGGGGATGTCACGATTCGATGGCGAGTGCGAACGAATGGTGATACCACAACAGACGGATTGAACGAACTTGAACGGAATGAAGCAAGGGGAACTGCAACTACTCCATGCGGAGCTGACGCATTCGGTGATTGGGGGGTTCTTTCAGGTTCACCGAGAACTCGGCTTCGGCTTTCGCGAGCACATTTACGCGCTGGCGCTCGAACAGGAACTAACCCGGCGCGGCCACGAGGTCGCGCGCGAAGTCCACACCATGGTCTATTTCCGCGGCAAGCCCCTCGCGCGGCAAACGCTCGACATGATCGTTGACAATACGCTCGTGCTCGAGATCAAGACCGGCGATCGCCCTCCGCCCGGCGGAACCGCGCAGCTATACGGCTACCTGTGCGCGACCGACCTCGAACTCGGCCTCGTGCTGTTCTTCGGCCCCGAACCCAAGTTCTACCGCGTGATTTTCGAGAACCGGTTCAAGCGCCGCCAAGGCGCCGGGCGCCAGCCCAGCACTACCCGTCCGCTTTGAGGTGCTTCCGCACCTCGGCCATCCCGCCGCCGTCCACGACGCGCGAGTAGCCCGCGCTCTTGAGCGCCGAGACCGCGAGCGCCGAGCGCGACCCGCTGGCGCAGTAGACCAGAATCCCGGCGTCCTTGGCGATGCCGCGCTGGGCCAGCGTCTCGTGCCGGACCTTGTGCACCGGAATGCACACCGCCCCCGGCACGTGCCCGAAGAAGAACTCCAGCCGCGACCGCACGTCGATCACGTGGGCCACCGTCTTGTTGCGGTACTTCATAACTATATGGTCCGTCAGTGATGCACCGGCCGCGCACGAAAGAGGGCGAGGTCGATCGACCGCGCCATCGCCGCATAACCGGCGTCGTTGGGATGCAGCTGGTCCCCGTTGTACGCCGGCAGGAAACGCTTCGGATCCTGTGGGTCCCGGGTGGCCCGGTCGAAATCTATCACCCCGTCGAAGGCCCGGGTGGTCCGGATCCAGGCATTCACCGAGTCCCGCTTCGCCTCGGACGCCGCCGAGTAGTACGGCTCCGATGTCGCGAAGGGCGTCAGCGTCGCCCCGTAGACCACCAACCCGCGCTCGCGCGCCTGCCGCGCCATCTGGCGCAGCCCGAAGATGATCTGCGCCGCGCTCACGCTGTCGGCGGGGTTCTTCGAGAAGTTGGCCCACCCGATGTCGTTGATCCCCTCCAGGACGATCACGTAGCGGACCCCCGGCTGGAGCAGCACGTCGCGGCCGAAGCGGGCCAGCGCGCTCGGCCCGGCGCCCGGATTCAGCACCCGGTTCCCCGAGATCCCGGCGTTCACCACGCTCAACAGCGGCGCGCCCCGGGTCGTGAGCAGGCGCCGCGCCAGATCGTCGGGCCATCGGCGGTTGGAGTCGGGCGTCGAATGGTAGCCGTCGGTGATCGAGTTGCCGATCGCGACGATCGCTCCCGCCGCCCGCGGATTGGTCACGTCGACGCCGGTCAGGAACGTCCACATCCGGTAGCTCGTGTCCACCGCGAAGTGGGTGGCCGGCGCCAGATCTCCCGTAGCCGAGACGTAGTTGGTCTGCAGCCCCAGCAGGTGGCGCGTGGACGTGCGCGCCGAGTCGGGGAGGTAGAGGCTCACCGCGAGGTCCGTGAGCTGCGGCACGTGGTACGCGATCGGATCGCTCGTCACGACGGCACCGGGACCGATCGTCACCGAGGCGCTCCCGTCGAACGTGAACGCGCGGTCGGTGCCCGGTTTCGTATCGGCCCCCTCGCCGCGAAGCGCCACCCGGGCGTCGCCGATCACCAGCGGCCGGTCGCCGTATTCGTTCGAGATGCGAATCCGCACGCTGTCCCCGCCGAGCGTGGTGTGCACGATCTCGCGCAGGGTGCGGTTCGCGTACGTCGGCACCGGGTCGGGCTTGCCGTCGGCGGGCCGCGGGGGCATCCACGACTGGCTGGGGCTCCAGGTGGCGATCCAGTGGGGCCGCGCGGGGAGCTGCGCGGACGCGGTAGCGGCGCCGAACGCCAACACGACGACCGGAGTCCATTTCATCGGGATCCTCAGCTCGAGAGACGCAGCAGAGTTACGTCCTCCCGGGCGCCGGCGGAAGGGTTTCCGCGGCCGAAGCGATCGAACTCAAAGCCGGCGAGCGGCTTCAGCCGCGAACGATAGAGGACTCGACGCCGCGTCGATAACTCGAACAACCGTGGCTCAGGGCGAGGAGATACGGACCGAACGAAGAGAGACTGAAACCAACGAACGAAACCCGTTGGTCAGAGCGACGCCGCTTCAGTCCCCCAGGGCCGGCTCGGGGAGCGCACCGTCGATCTCGTGGGCGCGGCCGCGCGAGAACCAGCTCTGCAGCTCGTCGAGATAGGTGTAGAACACCGGTGTCACGTACAGCGTGACGAGCTGCGAGAAGGCGAGGCCGCCCACGACCGCCACGCCCAGCGGGCGGCGCGTCGAGGCGCCCGCGCCCCAGCCCACCGCGATCGGAATCGCGCCCATCAGCGCCGCCATCGTGGTCATCATGATCGGCCGGAAGCGGACGCTCGCCGCCTCGAGGATCGCCTCGCGCGGCGTACGCCCGGTCTCGCGCTGCGCCTCGATCGCGAAATCGATCATCATGATCGCGTTCTTCTCCACGATGCCGATGAGCATGATCACGCCCACGAACCCGTAGATGTCGAGGTCGAGCCGCGTGAGCCAGAGCGTGCTCAGCGCGCCGAAGGCGGCGAACGGCAGTCCGGTGAGGATCGTGACCGGGTGGATGAAGCTCTCGTACAGCACGCCGAGGATCACGTAGATCACGAACACGGCGAGGATGAGCAGCACGACGAGTCCCTGCTGCGTGTCCACGAACGCCTGGGCGATGCCGGTGAACGACCCCGCCACGTTCCCCGGAAGCACGGCCGCGGCGTCGGTGCGGACCGTGGCCAGCGCGGTCCCCAGCGAGACGTCGGGGGCGAGGTTGAACGAGATGGTGGCCGAGGGGAGCTGGCCCGAGTGGTTGACGGTCACGGGCCCGACAGTGTTCGTGAACGTGGCGACGGTGCTGAGGGGCACGAGCGGCCCGGCCGACGAGCGCACCCACAGCCGCCCCAGCGCGCCGACGTCGGTCTGGTATTGCGGCATCAGCTCCATCACCACCCAGTATTCGTTCGTGGAGGTGTAGATCGTGGAAACCTGCCGCTGGCCGAACGCGTCGTACAGCGTGTTCTCGATCTCGGCCGCCGAGACCCCCAGCATCCCCGCCTTCTCGCGGTTGATGTCCACCGTGACCTGCGGGTTGTTGATCAGCAGGTCGCTGGTCACGTCGGTCAGCAGCGGCGACTGGCGCAGCCGGCCCTCCAGCGCGCGGGCGCTGCTGTCGAGGGTGGACATGCTGGCGCTCTGCAGCGTGTACTGGTAGAGGCTCTTGGTGGCGAGGCCACCGATCGAGATCGCCGGCGGGTTCTCGACGAACACGGCGATGTCGGGCACGGACGCGACGCGGTTCGTGATGTCGCGCGCGATCTGCTCGGCGCTGCGGTGGCGGTCGCTGATCGGCTTGAGGTCGATCGTGAGCTGCCCCTGGTTGGCGGCCGCCGTGGTGCCGACCGACGACGTCACCGACAGGACGTCGGGATCCTGGGCCACCACCGCCGCCACCTGCTGCTGCCGGTGCACGAGGGCGTCGAACGAGATGCCCTCGGCCGCCTCCGTCGTCGCCAGGAGCTGCCCGGTGTCGTCGGTCGGGAAGAGGCCCTTGGGAATGGCCCAGAACATCCACCCGGTGGCGGCCAGCGTGGCGAGCGAGAAGACGAGGGCGGCGCGGCGGTGCCGCATCACCCAGGCCAGCGACCGCTCGTAGCCGCCGAGCCACCAGTTGAAGAAGCGCTCGGTGGCCTGGTACGTCCGGCCGTGCGTCTGCCCGTGCTGGGAGCGCAGGAACTTGCTGGACAGCATCGGGGTGAGCGTCAGCGACACGAAGCCCGACACGAGGATCGCGACGCCGATCGTGACGGCGAATTCGTGGAACAGCCGGCCGATGATCCCGCCCATGAACAGGAACGGGATGAACACCGCGGCCAGCGAGAACGTCATCGAGAGAATGGTGAACCCGACCTCGGCGGCGCCGTCGAGCGCGGCCTGCATCCGGGATTTCCCCATCTCCAGGTGGCGCACGATGTTCTCGAGCATCACGATCGCGTCGTCCACCACGAAGCCCACGGCGAGCGTGAGCGCCATCAGCGACAGGTTGTCCAGGCTGTAGTGCAGCAGGTACATCACCGAGAAGGTGCCGATGATCGACATCGGCAGCGCCATGCTCGGGATCAGCGTGGCGGAGACGTTGCGGAGGAAGAAGAAGATCACCCCGACGACCAGCACGAGCGTCAGCTCGAGGGTGAACGTCACGTCGTCCACCGACGCGCGGATGGACGTCGAGCGGTCGTAGAGCGTGGAGACCTTGACCGTGGGCGGGACCTCGACCTGCAGCCGCGCGATCGCCGCCTTGACGCGGTTGGCGACCTCCACCGTGTTCGTGCCGGGCTGCCGCTGGATGGCGAGCACGATCGAGCGCTCGCCGTTGTACCAGCTCGCGGTCTTGTCGTTCTGGACGTCGTTGGTGATCTGTCCCACGTCGTCGAGATGCACCGGCGCGCCGTTCCGGTAGGCGATGATCACGTTGCGGAACTGCTGCGCGTCCGAGAGCTGCCCGGTGGCCTGGACGGTGAGGGCGGTCTTGGGCCCCCAGAGCACGCCGGTGGGCAGGTTGACGTTCTGGTTGGCGATCGCGGTGGCCACGTCCTCGAGGGCGATGCCGCGCGTGGCGAGCTGCCCCGGGTCGAGCTGGATGCGGACGGCGTACTTCTGGGCGCCGTAGACGAGTACCTGGGCCACGCCGCCGACCATGGACAGGCGCTGGGCGAGGGTCGTCTCGCCGATCTCGTCCAGCGTGGACAGCGGCACGTCGTGCGAGGTGAGCGCGATGGTGAGGATCGGCGCGTCGGCCGGGTTGGACTTCTGGTACGACGGCGGCACGATGCCCTGCGGCAGCTGGCGCACGCTCTGGGCGATGGCCGCCTGGATGTCCTGCGCCGCGGCGTCGATGTCCCGGTCGAGCGAGAACTGGACCACGATCTGCGTGGCGCCGAGGCTCGACGTGGACGTCATGTTGTCGATGCCCGCGATGGTCGAGAACTGCTTCTCGAGCGGCGTCGCGACCGTGGCCGCCATCGTCTCCGGACTGGTGCCGGGCAGCGTGGCGTTCACGGTGATCGTGGGGAAGTCCACGTTGGGCAGGTCGCTCACCGGCAGCTGCCGGTAGGCCACGATGCCGAACACGAGGATGCCCACCATGACCAGGGTCGTCATGACGGGACGCTTGATGAACAGCGACGTGAAGTTCACGGCGTGATCCGGAGAGAACGAGGGGCCGGCATCAGTCGCCGGCCGCGGGAATCGGTTCGCCGGCGGCGCGCGCCGCGGCCCGCGAGAACACCCGGCCGCGCCCGGCCACGCGCTGGTCCCAGATACAGTAATATAAACGCGACACCTATAGAGTGT
>JBJKPA010000505.1:0-9010 GCA_046706905.1 Gemmatimonadaceae bacterium | reverse complement strand
GTCTCGCAGTCGGGCGCCCTGGGGGTGAGCGTCCTCGACTTCGCGCGTGAGTACGGCATCGGCATCGCCCAGTTCGCCTCGGTGGGCAACAAGGCGGACGTGAGCGGCAACGATCTGCTCGAGCACTGGGAGCACGACGACAACGTGCGCGTGATCCTGATGTACGTCGAGAACTTCGGCAACCCGCGCAAATTCCTCGAGATCGCGTCGCGGATCACGCGCCACAAGCCGATCGTGGTCGTCAAGTCGGGCCGCTCGCGGGCCGGCGCCCGCGCCGCCTGGTCGCACACCGGCGCCCTCGCCGCCAGCGACACGGCGGTGGACGCGCTGCTCGCCCAGGCGGGCGTGCTGCGCGCCGGCTCGGTGGAGGAGCTGTTCGACATGGCGATGGCGCTGGGGATCACCCCGCTCCCCGCCTCGCGCCGCACCGCGGTGGTGACCAACGCCGGCGGGCCGGGCATCCTCGCCGCCGACGCGCTCGAGGCGACGGGACTCGACGTCGTGGAGCTCGGCCCGGCCACCGTCGAGCGGCTCCGCCCCCTCTTTCCGGCCGAGGCGTCGGTGCGCAATCCGCTCGACATGATCGCGTCGGCCACGCCGGAGGGGTACCGCGAGGCCGTGACCGCGTTCCTCGACGACCCGAACGTCGACGCCGTGGTGCCGATCTTCATCCCGCCGCTCAACACCGCTCAGGAGGCGGTGGCCGAGGCGATCGCCGCCGCGGCGCGCACGAATCCCGCCAAACCGGTGCTCACCGTGCTGATGGGCCGCCGCGGACTGCCCGAGGGGCGCGCCGAGCTGCACGCCGCCGGGATCCCGGCATACGTATTCCCTGAATCCGCGGCCCGCGCGCTGGCCGCGCTCAACCGGTACCGGGAGTGGATCGGCCGGCCGCCGCTGACCGCCGAGCCGCTGCCCGTGGACCGCGAGGGGGCCGGCGCGATCCTCGGACGCGCCGCCGCCGACGGGCGGACGCAGCTCACCGAGCTGGAGGCCCTGCAGCTCCTCGCGGCGTACGGCATCCCCACCGCCGACGCCCGGCTGGTGACCGGCCCCGACGCCGCGGTGGACGCCGCGCGCACCCTGGGGCTCCCGGTCGTGCTCAAGATCGTGTCGCCCGACATCGTGCATAAGAGCGACGTCGGCGGCGTGCGCGTGAATCTCCGCTCGCCCGAGCAGGTGCGCGCCGCCTACGACGACCTGCTGGCCACGATCGAACGGCGCGTGCCGCAGGCCCGCATCACCGGCGTGCTGGTCCAGCGCCAGCTCGACGGCGGGCGCGAGACGATCGTCGGCGTGGTGCGCGACCCGAGCTTCGGCCCGCTCGTCATGTTCGGCCTGGGCGGCCTGTTCGTCGAGGCCCTGCAGGACGTCGTGTTCCGCATGCCGCCCCTCGATCCGCGCACGGCCGACGAGATGGTGCGCGGCATCCGCGCCCTCGGCATCCTCACCGGCGCCCGCGGCGGGCCGAGCGCCGACCTCGCGGCCGTCGGCGACGTGCTGCGCCGCATCGGACAGCTCGCCCTGGACTACCCGGCGGTCGCCGAGCTCGACATCAATCCGCTCATGGCGCGCGAGCAGGGAGCCGTCGCGCTCGACGCCCGCGTCCGCCTCGTCGCCGCGGGCTGACCGCCGCCGCTATCTGGGCAGCCGCGGGGAGGGCAGGCTCACCAGCACCGACGTCACGAGCAGCACGACGCCGGCCAGCGTGAGCTCCCACCGCGCCGAGCGCTGGAGCCGGGCCGACGCGGCCGGCGTGCCCAGCGAGGGACGCACGCGCCGCCAGTTCCACGCCCCGAGCGCCAGCACCACGGCCACGAAGCAGAGCTTGAGCACGAGCGTCATCCCGTAGGACGTCGTCCACAGCGCGGCCACGAACTTCAGGTGCCGGACCGCCGTGATCACCCCCGTCGTGACCAGGACGGCCACGGCGGTGAGCGCCATCGGCGAGAACGCGTTCACCATGTCGGCCACGGTCAGCGCCTTGTCGTCCGCCGACTGCCCGCCGCGCAGCACGCTGGGCACGGCGATCGTCATCAGCACGAACAGCGCCCCGATCCAGGTCGCGCCCGCGAGCACGTGCACCGGATTGACCAGCGACGCCCAGCGCAGGCTGAGCAGCCCCACGAGCTGCGGGAACACCGCACCCACCGCGGCCAGCGGCCATCCCGCCCGCACGCCGATCGCCACCAGTCCGAACCCGACGATGGCCAGCGCGTAGCACACCAGCCGCACCGCGTTCTCGGCGTGGCCGGCGATGAGCACGTCCACGAGCGGCATGTGGCGGGCCGCCGAGAAGCGCGCGGCGCCGGCGATGAGCAGCGCCGTGGCGAGCACGACGCCGACCAGTCCCAGCCAGGCCGCCCGCCGTCCCACCGTGCGGAAGAGCGCGGTGCGCGCGGGGTCGGCCTCGCGGCCGAGCGCCGGGCCGAGCACGCCGTAGCGCAGCGCGACGACGCCGATGGACAGGTACGGGCCGAGGAACCCCAGCAGCTCGCGAAGCGGATCGGTCAAGGTCATGGAGAGGGAAGGCGAGAGAGGATGGGCGCGCGCCGGGGGGCAACCCGCCGCAAACTACCGTACCACCGTGACCCGCGGAACCCGGGACCGCGTCACGAGACGCGCGCGCGCAACGCGGAAAGGATCCGTTCGGCCACCGGTCCGAGCGGACCCACCAGCCCTTCGACCAGGGCGACGTCGGCGGGGGTGTACTTCCCCGGCGCTCCGGTCGTCGCTTCGTTCTGGATGCGGCGCGCGAGCTGGCGGATGGGTCCCGTGTGCTCGTGCGTCTGCGCCTCCTGCGGCGACGCGCTCTCCAGTCCCTGCGCGTAGCGCACCAGCGCCATCGCGTCGTTCATGGACAAGGCTGCCGCGTGTCCCGTGTCTTCGGCCGGCATGTCGCCCTCCCGGGGGTGGAGGCCCGGCCGGGAAGCGGGCCGAGCCGGTCCCGCTATCGGTAACATAGCCCCGGGGGCGTCCCGGGCGAACGGGTCAACCGCTGAGCCCGGGGCGGTCCTGCACGGTCATCATCGTGCCCTGCATGAGCATCACCAGCTTCCCCTCGCCCGTCTCCCCGTCGGCGAACGAGCGCAGCTCCCCCTCGCACACGGTGATCGTGCGGCCGGCGCGGCGCACCCGCCCCACGGCCAGGAACCGGCGCCCCGCCCCCGGCGCCAGCATGTTCACCTTGAACTCGATGCTGAGCACCGCCGCGCCCGGCGCCATGAGGGTGAGCGCGGCGTAGCCGCAGGCCGAGTCCACCACCGAGGCCATCGCGCCGGCGTGGAGGAAGCCGTGCTGCTGGGTGAGCGAGTCGGCGAACGGCAGCGCGATCGCGACCTCGCCCGGCGCGACCCGTTCCAGCGACGCGCCGAGCGTGTCCATGAACCGCTGGCGCGCGAAACTCTCGCGCACCCGCTCGGCGAACGCCGGATCCCGCGGCTCGAACGCCGTCACGGAGCGCGGCGGAAGACGTACCGGGCGCCGCCCCGCTCGTCCAGCGTGAGCAGGGGCCCGTCCACCAGCGCGCGGTAGGTCCGCGTGCGAGCGCCCACGGTGACGGCCAGCGTGCCGTCATTGGCGTATTGATATGTCCCGGCGGCGGGCGCATCGCCGGGCTCCGGGGTGAGGCGCGCCGCGCCGCCCCCGGCCAGCTCGAGCCGCACCGGCACGTCGGGGCCGGTCATGCCGAGCCACGATCCCTCCACGGCGCCCGCCGGCGGGGGGGCCGACGCGGCCAGGTCGCGATACACGCGCCCGCCCTTCATCACGAACGCCACGCGGTGCAGGGCGGTGATGTCGGCCGACGGGTCGCCGCGCGTGGCGATCAGATCGGCGGCCAGCCCGGGGGCGACGGCGCCGATCGAGTCGCCCAGCCCCATCGCCCGCGCCGCCAGCGAGGTCGCCGACTCGATCGCCGCCATCGGGGACTGGCCGGCCCGCTGGACGCGGCAGATCAGCTCGTCCACGTTGCGCCCGTGCGAGCCGGCCACCGCGTCGGTGCCGAACACGACCTGGAGCCCCGGCGTGGCCAGCGCGCGCCGCATCACGTCCACGGCCAGCGGCAGGGCGTGCTGCATGGCCGCGAAGCCCGCGTCGTTGTAGTTGCCGATGCCCTGGTACTTCGCGCGGTTCTCGAGGTAGTTCTCGAACACCAGGCTGCACTGCGGATCGAAGTACACGCCGCGCGCCGCCATGGACTTCAGGTTCTCGTCGGTGGCGAACACGCCGTGCTCGATCTGCCCGCACCCGGCGTCCACCGCCGCCTGCACGCTGGCCGCGCTGTGCGCGTGGACGAGGGTGCGGAGTCCCTGCGCCCGGGCCTCGCCGCACAGCGCGTCCAGTTGGGCATCGGTGAGCGTCTGCTTCCCGCCGTCGCGGATGCTGCCCGAGGCGAAGATCTTGATGAAGTCCGCGCCCTGCGCCTTCCGCTCGCGCACCCCCGCGCGCATCGAGTCGGGCGTCTCGCGGGGATTCTCGAACGGCTGGAGCGAGGTGAGAATGCGCGGCCCCGGGATCTCGCCGGCCGCGATCCGGTCGCGGAGCGGCCCGTCCTGCGGCGAGCCCGGGCTCTGGATCGTGGTCACGCCGCCGAGCAGCGTGGCCAGCGCGTTCGCCTCGGCCGCGGCCACGCCGTCGGCGGCCGTCTCGCAGTCGCGCCGGGTGTGCAGCCGTCCCTCGCGGTTGAAGTACCAGACCACGTGGGCGTGCGAGTCGATGAGCCCGGGCAGGAGCGTCATGCCGGGCAGCTCGTAGGTGGCCCGCGTGCCGGGCACGGCGGGCTCGACGCGCACGATGCGCCCGCCGCGCACCGTCACCACGGCGTCGTTCACCGCGCCGCCGCGTCCGTCGAGCACCCGGCCGGCGTGGATCGTGACCGGCGTGGACTGCGCGGAAGCGGGGACGGGGGCGGCGGCGGGCATGAGCGCGAGAAGGACGAGCAGGGGAAGGGGCGGGCGCGGCATGGGATCCCCGGGGGCGGGGTGGCTACGGCGCGGGCCGGGCGGAGCGCAGATCGGCCGGGGAAACGGCTCCGAGGGACTTCGTGCTCCCGCCCAGGAGCCGCCGGTGATAATCCATCTGGCCCAGATGGTAGGTGAGGTGCACGGCGAGGTGCAGGAGCATGTCGGCGGTGGACACGGCCTTGCCGGCGACGGGGACCGGGTACGTCGCGGCGAGCTGAGCGTCGCTCAGTCCTGGCATCACTTTTGTGAGATCGTCCCGGGTGGCGTCCAGCCGCTTCAGGATCTCGGCGCGGGGCAGGTCACGCTCCGAGAACTCGGCCTCGCGGTCGCGCACGTAGCCCGTGTTCCCCAGGACGGCTCCCACGTAATAGCGCAGGTTGCCCGCCAGGTGGATGGCAAGCGTACCGGCCGAGTTGGGGATCGCGGGCTCGAGGCGCCAGACGTCGGCGTCGTGGTGGTACGCCTCGATCTCACGGCGCACGCAGGCCACATCGCGCAGCAGGATGCCGCCGATGAGCTCCGCCGTGGTCATGAGCGCGTGGGCCGCGTCGGACGCTCGAGGGTCCCGCTCTCGCGCATCGCGTGCTCGATGGCGGTGACCTTCTGCAGCCGGCGCTCGTAGCGCTCGAAGGCCTTGAAGTGCGCGTTGAGGAAGGCGGTGACCAGCTCGGAGGCGAGCTCGGGGCCGATCACGCGTCCGCCCAGGCAGAGCACGTTCATGGCGTCGTCTTCCACGCCCTGCCGCGCCGCGTAGGTGTCGTGGCAGATCGCGGCGCGCACGCCGGAAAATTTGTTCGCGGCCACGGAGATGCCGACGCCGCTGCCGCAGAGCAGGATGCCGCGCTCGGCGCGGCCGCTGCGGATCGCCTGCGCGACCAACTCGGCGTAATCGGGGAAGTCGTCCCCGGGTTCGAGCTTCTCGGCCCCGCAGTCGTGCACTTCGTGGCCGAGCGCGGTGACGGCGCGCATCACGCGCTCCTTGAGGGCGAAGCCGCCGTGGTCGGTTCCGATGGCGACGATCATGTGACCCAATCTACGGAATCGCCGTCTTCGAGCTAGACCTCCTCTGCCCGCGTCCTTATAGTGCACGAGTGAAACGGACCGCCCTCTCGCTGCTCGCCGCGGTGGCGCTCGCCGCCTGCGCGCCGCGTCTGGCTCCGGTGGCCGTGCCGGCCCCGGTGCCTCCCGCGGCCGAGCCCGCCGCTCCGCCACCCGCCGTGGCGGCCCCTGCCGCCCCCGACACCGCGGCGGCGGATTCCGCAGCCGTGAGCGACCGCGACGTGGCGAGCAGCGCGTCCAGCGTGTTCGGCGACTCCGCGGCGGCGGCCCCGGCCGACTCGGCCAGTCCGAGCTGGGACATCGACGTGCGGTCGTACGAGTCGCGCGAGCGGGTGCAGAAGTACGTGTCGCTGTTCACGGGGCCGGCCCGCGACCACATCATCCAGGAGATCGAGCGGGGCACGCGCTACGAGGGGATGATCCGCGCCCAGTTCCGCGCCGCCGGCCTGCCCGAGGACATGTACTACCTGGGGCTGGTCGAGAGCGGGTACGATCCCAACGCGTATTCCAGCGCCGCCGCCGTGGGGATGTGGCAATTCATGACCGGAACGGCGCGGGGCGAGGGGCTGCGGGTGGACTGGTGGATCGACGAGCGGCGCGATCCCGTGAAGTCCACCGCGGCCGCGGCGCACTTCATCAAGGAGCTGCGCGACCAGTTCGGGTCGCTGTACCTGGCGGCGGCCGCCTACGACGGCGGGCCGGGCCGCATCCAGCGGGGGCTCCACCGTTACGCCGGCGACCTGCAGGACGCGCAGGGCGACGACCTGTTCTTCCAGCTCGCCGACAAGGACTACCTGCGGGCCGAGACGCGCGAGTACGTGCCGCGGCTCATCGCCGCCGCCCTGATCGGCAAGGATCCCGCGCGCTACGGGCTCCACATCGTGCCGGAATCAGCGTTCGTATATGACTCGGTGCGCGTGGGGCCGGCCACGGCGCTGGACGCGGTGGCCGAGGCGAGCCGGACCACGGTGGCCGAGCTCGAGGACCTCAACCCGCAGATCCTGCGCGGCATGGCGCCCCCCGACGACTCGATCCAGGTGCGCATCCCGCTGGGCAGCGCGCCCGGATTCTGGGCCCGGTTCGACTCGCTCCCCCGCGACGTACGCGTGGGCGTCCGCCGGGTCCGGTCGCGCTCGGGACAGTACGCCTCGACGATCGCCCGGAAGTACCACCTGACCACGAAGCAGCTCGAGGAATTCAATCCCAAGCTGCGGCACTACCGGAGCGGGCACCTCGTGCCCGGCCAGACGGTGCTCGTGCCCACGCGGGCGGTGGCCGAGGCCGCCCGCTCGGTGCCCAACCCGGCCATCGAGCTCTACGGGCTGGTGAACGGACGGCACGTGGTGCGGAAGGGAGAGACGCTGGGGGGGTTGGCGCTCAAGTACCACACCACCGTGGCGCACATCAAGGCCCTGAACGGCCTCCGTCACGACACCATCTACATCGGCCAGACGCTGCGAATCAGTCGATGATGCCGGGGCCCTTGTAGCCCTTCATCAGGATGCGCGCGTATCCGTTCCGGGGGGTCTTCCCCTGGGCCTTCGCCGTCGCGACCGCCACCTCGCCCCGATTGTAGACGAGGAGCGCCATGTCCATCTGCCCGCGGTACTGCTCGACCAGCGAGTGCAGATACCGGAACCCGATGTGCAGGTTCAGCTCCGGGTCGAAGAGCTGCTTGGCCTTGAGCCCCTTCTGATAGAAACGTGCCGTGGCCGGCATGAGCTGGGTGAGCCCCAGGGCGCCGGCCGGGCTCACCGCCCGCGGGTTGAAATCGCTTTCCAGCTTGACGAGGCGGAACGCCAGCTCGGGGTCGATCCCCTCGCCGATCGCGGCGTCGTACACCTTGCCCGCCATGTCGGCCGAGATGTCGTACCGGCTGGAGAACCCGATGATCTTGGTGGCGCGCGCGAGCTGCCCCTGGAGGCTGTCCACCTGGTTCTGGCTGGCCAGCAGCTGGGCGCGGAGTGTCGCCGCCTCGCTGAGCGGGGCGGAGGAGCGTTCGTGGGCCACCGGGGCGGCCTGAGCCACCTGTTCCGAGGGCGACGGATACATGGTCAAAAGGACGGCAGACGCCGCCCCCAAGGCCAGAATAATGCCCAAACGTTTCAGGCGTTCTCTTCGTCGAGCGGCGTCGCCCCGATGGACGTACGTGCCTGATAGGTCTCGCATAAGTTGTTTTGTCACAGGTACTTATACACAAACAGGCCTGATAGGCCCTACCTGACAATAAGCGAGACCGGTGGTCCCATCAATCCCTGGACCAGTCCCCCCTTTGTCCACCTGTTTTTTCCAGGAGCACCACCTCGCCGATGGCCATTTCCCGGTCCACCGACTTGGCCATGTCGTACACCGTGACCAGGGCAATGGTCACCGCGAGAATGGCCTCCATCTCGACCCCCGTCCGGCCGGTGCAACGGGCCGTGGCTTCGGCCCGGATGCCCGGCAGATCGGGGTCCGGGGAGAGGGTGACCTGCACGTCGTCCAGGGGGAGGGGGTGGCAGAGGGGGACGAGCTCGGCGGTGTGCTTGGCGGCCATGATCCCGGCCACCCGGGCGACGCCCAGGACGTCACCCTTCTCGAGCGTGTTGGCCCGGATCGCCTCGAGAGTGGCCGCGGCCATGCGGATCCGGCCGCCGGCGCGCGCGGTGCGGAGGGTGACGGGCTTGCCCGACACGTCCACCATGCGGGCCTCGCCGTGGGGCCCGACGTGAGAGAGTCGTTCGGTCATCGGAGGGCGGCCTCCAGCTCGCGGAGCAGGGTGAAGGTGACGAGTTGCGGGTTGGCGTTTCCCTGCGCTCTTTCCTTGGCGCGCTCCACGGCCTCGGCGGCGCGCGAGGCGCCGAGGGCGGCGCCGGCATCGTCGCGGGCGATGGCGGCGCGCATGCGCTCGTCGAGCAGCACGGTGAGGGCGTCGAGGGCGTCGCTGAATCCGCCGCGGGCCCGGGCGCTGCCCTGCACGAACGCCGCGCGGAAGCGCTCGGCGCGGT
>JBJKPA010000504.1:0-3945 GCA_046706905.1 Gemmatimonadaceae bacterium | reverse complement strand
GGCCAATCGCGCGCGGGGGCGTCCTGCCCCGCGAGCTGCTCCAGCCCGCTCACCTGATACACGCGGCCCACGGGCCGGGCGAGCCGGCGCTCGAGCACTTCGCGCGTGAAGGCCGCGGCCGTGGAGCGCTCGGCGTCGGTCGCGCGGTCGGCCTTGTTGAGCACGACCAGGATCTCCGTCGTGCCGGCGGCGACCGCTTCGACCAGCGCCAGCTCGTCGCCGCCGATCGGCGGGTCGGCGCCGACCACGACGAGCGCCGCGTCGACCTGCGGCACGAACGCCTCCGTGGCGGCGCTGTTGGCGCGGAACACCGAGCCGAGCCCCGGCGTGTCCACCAGGCACATGCCGCTCGCCAGCAGCGGGCTGGGCACGAACAGCTCGGCCAGCTCCACGCCGAGCGCGTTCTCCGGGTTGCGTTCCTCGGAGACGTAGTCCACGAGCCGGTCGGGCTCGATGTCGCGCCACCCGCCCTCGGCGAGAAGCACGCGCGCGCGGCGCGCGCCGTGGCGGACGACCGTCGGAACCGCCGTGACGGGAACGATCCCGGTGGGCAGCGCCCCCTCGCCCACCAGCGCGTTGAGCAGCGTGGACTTGCCGCGCTTGAACTGCCCCACGCACGCCACGTAGAACCGGCCGGCCCCGGCGCGCTCGGCGAGTTGGAGCGCGTCGTCGCGCAGACGGCGCTCGCCCAGCGTGTCCGCCAGCTCGGCGAGCCGCGGCAGGGAGTTCATCGGCCTCGGGTCAGCCGCCGCTCGTGTCGATGGGCCAGCTCCCGGTGCGCCGCTCGGCCGGGAGGTCGGCGCGGTACATGATCACCCTGGCGCGTTCGAGCGTGATGAGCCCTCCGCCGATCATGTCGTCCAGCTCGGGGAGGATCTCTTCGATCCGCTCCGGCGTGTCCACGCACTCGACCACGATCGGCAGGTCGCTGGACAGCTCCAGGAAGCGGTCGGTGTGCAGATGGGCGGTGGCGCCGAATCCCATGATGCCGCGGAACACCGTAGCGCCGGCGTAGTGGCGCTTGCGCAGCAGCTCCACGATCTGCTGGTAGAGCGGCTTTCCCTCGAACTTGTCGTTCTCGCCGATGTGGATGCGCATGAGCATCCGCTCGCCCTTGAAGCCGTGGGTGATGCTGCCCGGATGGTCGGTCATGCTCAGGCCCCTCCCCGCTGCAGATGGATGGCGCCGCGGGCCGCGGCGAAGCCGGCGAACATTGCGATGAGCGAGACCCCGACGCTCACGAACACGTACACGCCGGCGCGCCCGTACTCACCGTCGCGCATCAGCGCGAAGGTCTCGTAGCTGAAGGTCGAGAAGGTGGTGTAACCGCCGCACAGCCCCGACGTCAACAGGAGCCCCAGCTCGGGGCGCACGGCCGATGTCTCGGCGAGGTAGGCGACGAGGAAGCCGAGCAGCAGCGACCCCGTGATGTTGATCAGCATCGTGGCGACCGGGAACCCCGGCCCCGCGCGCTGCTGGATGAAGATCGTGGCGAGGTACCGCAGCGCGCCGCCGATCGCCGCGCCGAGCGCGACGTACCCGACGTTGATGAGCAGTTTCATGTCTCGTCCGACGGGTTCGGCCCCGACGCCTCCCACGCCGCGAGGCGGCCGATGGCGCGGAAGCGCTCGATGAGATCGTCCAGCACGGGGTCGAGCTGCTCGTGCACGCTGGGGTCCACCGTGCCGTATCCGCGCAGGCCGCGGGCCCGGCTGTCCTGCAGGCGGATGGTCGCCGAGGTGACCATGGCGCGGATGCTGCGGGCGCGGGACATCTGCCGGGTGGTGGTGCCGAGCACCGCACCCAGCTCGATGATGCGGTCGCGGAGGTCGGCGATGAGCGGCTCGGCCTCGGGGGTGAACCGGGGCGGCAGGTCGTCGTCGTAGCGGGTGAGGGGTCCCCAGGCCTCGTGCTCGCGCTCGGCGAGCTGTTGGATGCGGGCCAGGGCCTCGTCGAGCCCCACGAGCAGCACGGCGAAGTGGCGCCGCTGGTGCTCGTTGAGGACGGGGTGGAGGTCGGTCATGGACACAATAATGGCTCCTTCGCGTGGTTTGCGTAGGAGCCATCAGCCGCGGGCAGCCGGCGGTTGCGGGTGAGCTCCATCACCCCTGGGCGAACGGTAGCGGGGGCCGGGAGGGGTGGCAAGGGGAGGCGGAAACGCGTGAAACGGGTGGTTGCCGCGGGTCGGGGGGCCGCCGGACTGGCGCGCGGGCTGCCCGATGGTATACTGCCATGAGGACCCTCATATGAGAGGAGGCTTATGAGACCTGCATCGTTCGAGCAGTGGATGGTCGTGGTTGCGGTGGTCGGGGCGGTCGGATTGGGGGCGTGTGGCGGGAGCGGGGTGAACCGGGGGGTGACGCTGCCGATCGTCAGCGTCCCCGCCAAGGTGATCGTCACGCCGGCGTCGGTGACCGTGGCCCCGGGCGCTTCTACGGAGTTCAGCGCCCTCGTCGAGGACAGCGCCGGGGCGTCGGCCGTGGACCAGGCGGTGCACTGGAGTCTCACCCCGCCTTCCGCCGCGATCGCGATATCCGACAGCGGAACCATCACCCCCTCCTGCAACGCCGCCGGCACGTGGACGGTCGTGGCCACGAGTGCGGTGGACTCGGCCGTGTCGGGCATGGCGCAGGTGGTCGTGCCGGCCATGTCCGCCGTGGGAGTGAGCATCGCGTCGATCGTCGAGGCCGTCACCGGGCAGCCCGCCAACCTCGACAGCGTGACCGACTCGTTGCAGATCACGACCGGAGCGATCCACGCGATCGCCCCCTGCCAGGTGGCGCGAGAGGCCGACCTCGTCGTCTCGCGACCCGAGGGGGACACGGTCGTGGACCGCGTGCCACTCGACACGACGGCTGCCGCGGACCAGTTCGCCACGCTCACGTTCCACTCCGACGCGAAGGTCGGCGGCGTAGCGCAATTCCCCAACGGACAGTACGCAATGGCGGTCGATCTCATTCTCGCCGCGTCCGCAACGCCGGCGCAGTCTTCGACCATCCAGTTCACGGTCAAGAACCCGTAGCCGCGGCGCCAGCGGCGGCTCGGATTCCGAAACCAAAGGAGGGTCGATGCGTTCTGTCTGGTTCGCGCACGTGAAGGTCGCGATCGTCATCGGTGCCGCCGCCGGGCTCGCCGCCTGCGGCGGCGCCGGCCGCGGCGTCACCCCGCCCCTTGCCAGCGCCCCCGCCAAGGTGATCGTCACGCCGAGTTCAGTGGCCCTGGGATTCGGTGTGCACTTCCAGTTCCAGGCGGTCGTCGTGGACAGCGTGGGGGCGCCCACGCACCACCACGCCGTCGATTGGTGCCTCACGCCCCCGGCTACCCACAACACGATCTAGGATAGCGGCGTCGTGTCCGACTCATGCTACCCCGGCGGCACGGCCACCGTCGTCGCGCGCAGCGTGGCCGACACCTCGCTCTTCGGTACGGCGCAGGCAATCGTCACCTCCACGTTGGAGGCCACGGTGAGCATCGCCTCGATCGTCGATGCCGGCACGGGCCAACCGGCCCGCCTCGACAGCCTCACCGACTCGGTGCACGTCGTGATCAACATCAATCTCTCGCAGTTACCCTGCGTGTCCGCGTCCGAGGCCGACCTGGTCATTGCCAGGCCGCAGGGAGACACGATCGTCGATCGGGTGGCGCTGGACAGCGCAGGCACGGTAATCCGGAAGGCGACCCTGACCTTCCACTCCGACGCGAAGATCGGCGGCGTGCCGCAGTTTCCCAACGGGCAGTACACGATGGCCGTCGAGATGCCGTTGTCGAGCGGGCCGGTTCAACGCTCCAGCACGATGAGCTTCACGATCAAGAACCCGTAGCACCGCACGGACGGGGACCGGGCGCCTCGCGGCGCCCGGTTCCTGTCGCCCCGCTGACATCGCGTGGGGCCCCTTGAATCGCTCCGGTCCACCGGTCATTGTGCGCGTAGGCCCCTCGCGGGCC
>JBJKPA010000503.1:0-3454 GCA_046706905.1 Gemmatimonadaceae bacterium | reverse complement strand
ACGCCGCGCGGCGGGACTCGTCGCCGGTAGGGGCGGCGACTTCGGTCACCGCGACCTGGGTGCGCACGATCGCGTCGTCGCGCTCGGCGAGCCGGGCGCGGGCGCCGGCGAGTGCCGCGAAGGCGCCGGCGAAACGTGATGAGGGGGAGGGGGAGGCCATATCCTCAATAGAGCGGGGATGTCCCCCGCTTTGGCAAGAGGTAGATAGTCCAACCCGATGTCCGCGCCGTCCACCCCACGCGAATCGCGTCCCCGCCTGGGACGCAACGTCGTCTCGCTCGGCCTGGTGAGCTTCTTCACCGACATGTCGAGCGAGATGATCTATCCGCTGCTGCCGGTGTTCCTGACGGCCACGCTGGGTGCGAGCGTGGCGTTCGTGGGGGTCATCGAGGGCACGGCGGAGTCGGTGGCGGCGCTGCTCAAGCTGGCCAGCGGGTGGTGGTCCGACCGGGTGCACGAGCGCAAGCCGTTCGTGCTGGCGGGGTATCTGCTGGCGTCGATCGTGCGGCCGCTGGTGGCGATCGTGCAGTCGGCATCGCAGGTGCTGGCCATCCGGGTCACCGACCGCGTGGGGAAGGGGCTGCGCACGGCGCCGCGCGACGCGCTGATCGCCGACTCGGTGGACCCGAGCATCCGCGGCCGCGCCTACGGGTTCCAGCGGGCGTGGGACAACGCGGGGGCCGTGGCCGGGCCGCTGATCGCGTTCGCGCTGCTGCAGTGGGAGGGGCTGACGCTCCGCCACGTGTTCTGGTTCGCGCTCGTGCCGGGCGCAGTGGCGGTGGCGGCGGTGGTGTGGGGGGTGCGCGAGGTCCCCAAGCGCACGGAGCGCAGCGGGGCGCCGCTCGACCTGTCGCAGCCGATGGGCGGACGGTTCTGGGCGTTCATGGCGGTGATCTTCGTGTTCACGCTCGGCAACTCGACCGACGCCTTCCTGCTGCTGCGCGCCAAGCAGCTCGGGGTGCCGATCGCGCTCACGCCGATCATCTGGGCGCTGCTCAACGCGGTGAAATCGCTGACCAACACGCCGGGGGGCGCGCTCAGCGACCGGATCGGGCGGCGGCCGACCCTCATGATCGGGTGGACGTTCTACGCCGCGGTGTACCTGGCGTTCGCGCACGCGTCGGCCCAGTGGCAGGCGTGGGCGCTGTTCGCGGTGTACGGGATCTACTTCGGGTTCGCGGAGGGCGCGGAGCGGGCGCTGGTGTCGGACGTCGTGCCGGCGGATCGGCGGGGCACCGCGTTCGGGTGGTACAACCTGGCGGTGGGGCTGGGCGCGCTGCCGGCGTCGCTGATCTTCGGACTGATCTGGGACCGCGTGGGGGCGGGGGCGGCGTTCACCCTGGGCGCCGCGCTGGCGCTGGTGGCGGCGGTGGGGATCGCGGTGGTGGGGAAGGTGCCGGCCCGCGGCTGAAGGCCGCCCGTCAACAGCACCGCGAGCCCGGCTTGGAGTATTTGTCCTCCAGGCACTGGCGGGCGAACTCGTCGCGGGTCAGCGGCCGGGCCGCGGGATGGTGTTGGCGCATGTGGGCCAGGTAGCGCTCGTAGTCGGGCGCGCCGATGATGCGGCGGGTGGCCTCGCCGATCGCGCGGACGTTCGTGCGGAGCTTCGACAACGAGCGCATACCGGACCTCCTATTTCGCCGTGCGGATGGTGCGCTGGAAGAAGTTGAACAGGTGCGTGTACTCGTCGGTCCACGAGTCGGGGCGCACGAAGCCGTGGTTCTCCACCGGATACGGGCGGAGCTCCCAGTGGCGCTTGCCGAGCTCGATGAGCCGCTGCTCGAGCCGGACGATGTCCTGGAATTCGACGTTGGTGTCCACCATGCCGTGGAACATGACGAGCGGCCGCTCGAGGCCGTCGGCGTAGAAGATCGGCGACGAGCGGTGGTAGGCCAGCGTGTCGTCCTGGGGAAAGTTGAGGATCCGCGCCGTGTAACCGTGGTTGTAGTGCGACCAGTCCGTGACGGCGCGCAGCGCACCGCCGGCGCCGAAGTCCCTGGGCGCGGTGAACATCGCCATCAGCGTCATGAAGCCGCCGTAGCTGCCGCCGTAGATGCCGATCTTCGTGGCCGGAATCCCGTACGTCCTGGTGAGCCACTTCGAGCCGTCCACCTCGTCCTGCAGGTCGCGGCCGCCCATCCAGCGGTAGATCGCCGTGCGCCAGTCGCGGCCGTAGCCGGCCGAGGCGCGGTAGTCCATGTCGAGCACCACGTAGCCGTGCGCGGCGAGGTACTGGTTGAACATCAGCTCGCGCGGATACGGCCCCCAGAAATTCACGACCTCCTGGAAGTAGCCGGCGCCGTGTACGAAGATCACCGCGGCGCCGTTGGGCTTCGCGCCCACGGCCTTCGGCTCCCAGAGCCGGGCGGGCACCTCGGCGCCGTCGTCGGCCCGGACGTAGATGATCTTCGGGTTGATCCAGGGGAAGGCCAGCCAGTCCGCGGTGGGCGAGACGGTGAGCTGGGACTCCTTCGCGCCCGGCGCGTTCTTCATGATGAACAGCTCGGGCGGGCGCGTCTCGGCGGTGGAGTACAGGTCGGCGATCATCGACTCGTCGGGCGACAGATACGCCGTGTGGCCGCCGGCGCCGGTCGTGATCATGGTGCGCGCCCCGCCGATCACCGACATGCGGTAGAGCTGGTACTCGTGATGCGACTTCTCGTTGGTCGTGAGGTAGAAGGTCGAGCCGTCGTGCGACAGGACGACGTCGTGGATCTCCCACGCGCCCGACGTGAGGCGGCGCCGGTCGGCGCCGTCGGCGGCCTCCGAGTACAGGTGCGCCCAGCCGTCGGCCTCGGACACGAAGTAGAAGCGGTGGCCGTGGTCGTACCAGCCGGCGCAGTAGGAGCAGGGCCCGCCGACCCAGGCGGAGTCGTGCAGCGCGTCCACCTGGTGCGCGACGCCGGAGTCGTTCACCGTGTAGTAGTAGCGGTACTTGAAGTGCGCGGTCTCGGTGTGGACCAGGGCGAGCGAGCCGTCGTCGTTCCAGCCGACGACGTAGGCGCTGGATCCGGGGCCGGTGGTGTCATCCGGGGTGAGGGAGAGGACGCGCGTCCGGCCCTCGGGCAGGGTCACGAAGATGATCCGCCCGCCGGCCTGCACGTCGCCGACCAGCGTCCGCCCGCGCTCCTCCTCGACGTACCCGCTGGCGGTGACCCACTCGGGGACGATCGTGGGGCGGGCCGAGGTATCGGGGATGTAGGTCGTGAGCAGGGCGGCCTTGCCGTCGGGCGACACGCTGATCTGGCTCACGCGCTCCATGGGGAGCAGGGTCAGCGACCGCAGGCGGTCGGCCGGCGGGCCCGCCCGGTCGGCGCGGTTCACGCTGTCCATCCATTCGCGATCGCGAATGACCTCGAACAACGCCTTCTGCTGGCGCTCGAGCTCGGCGCGCTGCGGGTTGGTGCTGGCGGCGGCGCCGCGGCCGGCGCCGTTCCCGCGCCCGCCTCCGAAT
>JBJKPA010000502.1:0-4250 GCA_046706905.1 Gemmatimonadaceae bacterium | reverse complement strand
GGCCATCGGCAACCGGCAGCCCGCCGCCGACACCCGGACGCCCGGCCAGATCGGTGGCCGGGGAGCGTCCCACCGCTCCCGGCATGGGACTCGTGGGCGGGGCCGGCATCTGGCCGCCGTCGAGCGCTTTCACCAGATCGCCCGCCGACGGGAACCGGTTGGCCGGGTCCTTCTGCAGCATGATGGACACCGCCTGCGCCAGGTCGCCGGGCACGTCGGCGCGCCGCTGCTCGACCGGCACGGGCACTTCCGAGATGTGCTTCACGAGCATCGCCGGCGTGCTCGACGCCGAGAACGGCGGCTCGCCGGCCAGCATCTGGTACGCCACGATGCCCAGCGCGTAGATGTCGCTGCGCCCGTCGATCACCCGCTCTCCCGCGGCCTGCTCGGGCGACATGTACGCCGGCGTGCCGATCGCCATCCCGGTCGCCGTGAGCCGCGCGTCGCCGTCGCTCACCGCGCGCGCGATGCCGAAGTCGGTGACCATCGGCCGGTTCGTCTCGGCGTCGAGCAGGATGTTGTCGGGCTTGATGTCGCGGTGCACCACCCCGCGCTCGTGGGCGTAGGCCAGGGCGTCGGCCACGTCGCGCAGGATGCGGCGCACCTCGTCGCAGGGCAGCACCCCGCGCTGGTGCAGGCGCTTGGCGAGGTTGTCGCCGCTCACGTACGCCATCTCGAAGAAGACCAGCCCCTCCTTCTCGTCCACCGTGTAGATCGGGACGATGTTGGGGTGGCTGAGCTGGGCCGCCGTCTCGGCCTCGCGCAGGAACCGCGTCTTGATCTCGGCGCGGTAGGCGAGCTCGGGGGGGAGGACCTTGATGGCGACCGTGCGTTTGAGGCGCCGGTCGCGGGCCCGGTAGACGATCCCCATGCCGCCGCGGCCGATTTCGGCGTCCAGCTCGTAGTGCGCACTGAGCGCGCGCTCCACGAGCGCGCGTAACTCGGAGTCCGCAGCTGGGACGACGGGGTCTGACACTCGGCGAGCTCGTTTTAGGGCGGAATACGGCATTCTAGCACGGCCCGAAATATCTGGAAAGGACGCGCCGGTTCGGCAGTCTCACTACGTCAGAGTAGCCGGTCGAAGTTGCAAATTCCGCCAGCATGTCGTAACTCCACGGACGGCGGGACCCGGATACGGGGAACCCACCGTGCGCGGAGTGGGACTAAGTCCATATGGGGAATCACTTACCGGGCCGCCGGCGGCATCTGGAACGCAGCGTGCAATGGATCGGTAGTTGTTGGTAGAGGCACTTACCCTTCTTGGAGCACGTGACTGACATGGCCCAGCGCCACACACTGCCGGTTCTTCCTCTTCGCGGGACGGTGATCTTCCCGGGGCTGACGGCGCCCATTGCCGCCGGCCGCCCGGGCACGCTCCGCGCGATCGAGGCCGCCCTCAAGGCCGATCGGCTGGTCTTCGCGGTCGCGCAGCGCGACAACACCGACGAGCCGGCGCCCGAGATCCTGTACGCGATGGGCGTCGTGGCCCGGATCGGCCAGATCCAGCGCGGCCTGGGGGGCGTGCAGTTGCTGCTCCAGGGCGAGCAGCGCGCCACCGCGCTCCAGTACAGCTCCAACGAGGGCTATCTCAACGCCGTGGTCGTGGACGTCGAGGAGATGAAGCCGGTGAACGAGGAGGACGGGGCGTTCGTCGCGCTGTACAAGGAGATCCGCGAGCGGGCGGCCGAGCTGGGCGAGCGCCGCGGGTTGCCCGAAGAGGTCGTCCACCAGGTGCTCGATTCGGTCACCGATCCCGGCCGGTTCGCGGATCTGGTGGCCGGCTACATCGACCTGCCCACGCCCGAGAAGCAGGGGCTGCTCGAGATCCTGAGCGTCGAGGAGCGGCTGCGCCGCGTGCTCGTGCACGTGCAGAAGCAGATCGGCATGATCGAGATGCAGGAGGAGATCAAGTCGCAGGTCCAGGAGGAGCTGGGCGAGCGGCAGCGCGAGATGTTCCTGCGCGAGCAGATGAAGGCGATCCAGAAGGAGCTGGGCGACGACGAGTCGTCCAAGGAGATCGAGGAGCTGCGCGAGAAGCTCAGCAAGCTCGAGCTCCCCAAGGAGGCGCGCGCCGAGGTGGAGCGCGAGTTGGGGCGCCTGGAGCGCGCCGGCCGCGAGTCCATGGAGGCGCAGGTCATCCGCACCTATCTCGAGTGGATCGCCGAGCTGCCGTGGAACACGCGCTCCGACGACGACCTCGACCTCAAGCACGCCTCGACGATCCTCGACGAGGACCACTACGGGCTGCCCGACGTGAAGGACCGGGTGCTCGAGTTCCTGGCCGTGCGCCAGCTCCGCGCCCAGCAGATGGCCGACGAGCTGAAGAAGACCGGCGAGATGCCGATCATCAAGATGCAGGCGACGCGCGAGGACGCGACGCCGTCGCTGGCCAAGAGCGACGACGAGCGCGCGATCACCGACGCCAAGGAAGCGAAGGCGCGGGCGATGGCCAAGGGGCCGATCCTGCTGTTCGTGGGCCCGCCGGGCGTGGGCAAGACGTCGATCGCCAAGTCCATCGCCCGCGCGCTGGGCCGCAAGTACGTGCGCGCCGCGCTGGGCGGCGCGCGGGACGAGGCGGACATCCGCGGCCACCGGCGCACCTACGTGGGCGCGATGCCGGGGCGCGTGATCCAGGGGATGAAGCAGGCGGGGACCAAGAACCCCGTGTTCCTGCTCGACGAGGTGGACAAGCTGGGGGTGAGCTTCCAGGGCGATCCGGCGAGCGCGCTGCTCGAGGTGCTCGATCCGGCGCAGAACGACACCTTCACCGACCACTACCTGGGCGTGCCGTTCGACCTGAGCGAGGTGCTGTTCATCGCCACGGCGAACTTCATCCAGAACATTCCGGGTCCGCTGCTCGACCGCATGGAGGTCGTGGAGTTCGCGGGCTACACCGAGCGCGAGAAGGCGGAGATCGCCAAGAAGTACCTGATCCCGCGCCAGCTCGAGGAGAACGGGCTGGGCGACAAGGAGATCCGGTTCGACGACGACGCGGTGATGGCGATCGTGAGCAAGTACACGCGCGAGAGCGGCGTGCGCCAGCTCGAGCGCGAGGTGGGCGCGGTGTCGCGCAAGCTGGCGCGGCGCATCGCCGGCGGTGAGACCTCGGCGGCCGACGGCCACGTGATCACGGCCGAGATGGTGCGCGACCTGCTGGGACGTCCGCGCGTGCACCCCGAACACGCGGCCGAGGAGAGCGAGGTCGGCGTGGCGACGGGGATGTACTACACGCCGGCCGGCGGCGACATCATGTTCGTGGAGGCGGCGATCCGGCGGATGTTCAGCACGACGCCGGCGCAGCCCGAGGACGCCAAGGTCCAGGTGAGTGGATGGGGAAGCCTGTCCCTGATCCTCACCGGCCAGCTGGGCGACGTGATGAAGGAGAGCGCGCGGGCGGCGCTCACCTACGCGGCGACGCACGCCGATTCCCTCGACATTCCGGCCGACAAGCTGGGCTCGATCGAGGTGCACATCCACGTGCCGGCGGGGGCGATCCCCAAGGACGGCCCCTCGGCGGGCGTGACGATGTCCACGGCGCTGGTGAGCGCGATGTCCGGGCGCCCCGTGCGGAAGGACGTGGCGATGACGGGCGAGATCTCGCTGCGGGGCCGCGTGATGCCGATCGGCGGGGTGAAGGAGAAGGTGCTGGGCGCCCACCGGGCGGGGATCACGCACATCATCCTGCCCCGGGACAACGAGGCCGACCTCGAGGACATTCCCGAGGACGTGCGGCAGCAGATGACGTTCCATCCGGTGGGAACGCTCGATGAGGTGTTCGCGATTGCGCTGCTGCCGATCGGCGGTGGAGCCGAGGCGGTGCATGCGGTTGAGGATCTCGCGGACGAGATGGTGGGGGCATGAGTACAAACAGCGCCGGCAAGAACTGCGCCCACAAACACCGCGCCGACAAGTAAAGCGCTGACAAGAACGGCGCCAGCAAATACGGCGCTGGAAACGGTACGGCCTTCGGCCCCGTTAACTGCGGACGGCGCGGCGAAGCCGCGCCGGTCATGCGCCGTTGACTGTCGTTCAGTTCCCAGCGCTCTCCTTGTCGGCGCTGTTCTTGCTTGCGCAGTACTTGCCGGCGCGGTGCTTGTCGGCGCTGGTCTTGTCGGCGCCGTTGGTACTCATCGCAGGATCAATGTCCCCCATTGGGGGACGCGCCACGGATCATCCCTCGTCGCCAACGGCCCGGTGCCCGGGATGAAATACTCCGTATACACCTCGTCCGGCGGCGTCAGCACCGTCGC
>JBJKPA010000501.1:0-6828 GCA_046706905.1 Gemmatimonadaceae bacterium | reverse complement strand
GGTTCACGCGCTCGCTCACCAATCGGAAGTGGTAGCCGTAAATGGCCAGCGTCACCGCGTCGGGCAGGAGCCGCGGGCGGCGGAACAGCGTCCACCACATCAGCCCCCAGTAGTGCATCCGCTCGCGTCCCAGCATGCCGAGCCGGGTGGACGACCGCACGAACGCCATCAGCCGCTGCCGGTCGAGCCGCGGCCGCGCCGAGGGCCCGCGGTACTCGCGCAGGAAGGTGCGCACCCGCGCGTAATAGTGCTTGGGCTCGTAGAGCTGGCCGATCAGCGCGCGGTAGTGCTCGCGCAGCGTCTCCAGCCCCATCAGCGGCGTGATGTTGGTCGTGCCGTCCACGTTGTCGCCGGTCATCGCGCCCGACAGGCGCCCCGCCTCGCGCATCCGGTCGAACAGCCGCGTGCCCGGCGGCGCCTGCAGCATCCCCACCATCGCCGTCACGATCCCGCTGCTCTGGATGAAGTCGCGCAGCCGCTGGATGGACGACGGCGTGTCGGTGTCGAAGCCGACGATGAACCCGGCGTGCACCGCCATCCCCGCGCGCTGGATGCGCTTCACGTCGGCCACGAGGTCGCGCCGCAGGTTCTGCTGCTTGCGGCAGGCCTCGAGGGCGGTCTCGTCCGGGGTCTCGATCCCGATGAACACCATGTCGAACCCGCTCTGCCGCATCATCTCCAGCAGCGCCGGATCGTCGGCCAGGTTCATCGAGACCTGGGCGCTGAACGGCGTGCGCGGATGGCGCCGGCGCCACGCGATGAGCGCCGGCAGGAGCTTCGTCTTCGCGTCGCGCTTGTTGCCGATCAGGTTGTCGTCCACGAAGAACACGGCCCCCTTCCAGCCCAGCTCGGCCAGCCGGTCCAGCTCGGCGATCACCTGCTCGACGGTCTTCGTGCGCGGCCGGTGCCCGAACATCGCCGTCACGTTGCAGAAATCGCAGTCGTACGGGCACCCGCGGCAGTACTGGACCCCCACGCTGGCGTAGCGCGAGAGGTCCGCCAGCTCCCACAGCGGCATCGGCGTCCGCGTCACGTCGGCGTAGCCGTCGGCGCGGTAGACGTGCTTCGGACAGCCCTCCTCGAGATCGGCCAGGAACTCGGGAAGGGTCAGCTCCGCCTCGTCGAGCACGAAGTGGTCCACCCCCTCGAACTGCTCGTACTCGATCGTGAACAGCGGCCCGCCCGCCACGACCGGCAGCCCCACGGCGTTGCAGCGCGCGATCACGGCCGCCGCCGAGGAGCGCTGCACGATCATCCCGCCCACGAAGGCGTAGTCCGCCCACGCGAGGTCGGCGTCGGTGAGCGGCGCGACGTTGAGGTCCACCAGCCGCTTCTCCCAATCGGCCGGCAGCATGGCCGCCACGGTGAGCAGTCCCAGCGGGGGATGCGAGGCACGCCGGCGGATGAACCGCAGGGCGTGTGAAAAGCTCCAGAACGTCTCCGGAAACTCCGGAGAGATGAGCAGAATCTTCACGAGAGGGTTTTCCTGTGGGAATCGGCGCCGCGGGAACGTCATCGTTCGCCCCGGCGGCGAGGCCACGCAATCAGGAAATGCCCTACCGCCGCCGATTCCTCGCCGCAACGCCGCGCGGCCGGTAGTTTATCCCGCGACTGCTCACCGGAGACCGTTTCACCGTGCGCATCACCGACATGAACTGGATGCAGGTGGAGGAGTACCTGCGCCGCGACGACCGGGCCGTGCTCCCGCTGGGAAGTACCGAACAGCACAGTTACCTGCGCCTGACCGTGGACTGCATCCTCCCCGAGCGCGTGGCCACCGAGGCCGCGGAGCCGCTGGGGATCCCCGTCTTCCCCGTCGTCGCCTACGGGGTGACCCCCTACTTCCGGAAGTACCCGGGCTCGATCTCGCTGCGCGTGGAAACGCACATCGCCGTCGTGCGCGACATCCTGGACAGCCTGGCCGGCCACGGCTTCCGGCGCATCCTGATCGTGAACGGGCATGGCGGCAACAGCGGCGTGCAGCAGTTCGTCCCCGAGTGGACGGCCGATCACCCCGACTGCCGCGTCGTCTTCCACAACTGGTGGAACGCGCCCAGGACGTGGGCCAAGGTGCAGGAGATCGACCCGGTCGCCTCGCACGCCTCGTGGATGGAGAACTTCCCCTGGACGCGGCTCCCCGACGTGAAGCTGCCCTCCAAGCAGAAGCCGATGGTGGACATCGGACGCGTGCGCCGGCTCGACCCGGCCGCGTTGCGCGAATACCTGGGCGACGGGAACTACGGCGGCGTCTACCAGCGCCCCGACGCCGACATGCTCGCCATCTGGCAGGTCGCGGTGGACGAGACCCACGCGCTGCTCGCCGGCGCCTGGGACAGCGCCTTCTAGCGGCCGGCCGTGCGCGTCCTGATCTGGGGGGCCGGCGCGATCGGCGGCACGATGGGGGCCCACCTGGTCCGCGCCGGCCACGACGTCACCTTCGTGGACGCGGTCGCCGAGCACGTCGCGGCGATCGGGCGCGACGGTCTCCGCATCACGGGGCCGATCGCCGAGTTCACCGTGCGCGCGCCGGCGTTCACCCCCGCCACGCTCGCCGGCGAGTGGGACACGGTCATGCTCGCCACCAAGGCCCATCACACCGAGGCCGCGGTGCGGGCGTTGGCCCCGCACGTGAGCCGCGCCGGGTGCGTGATCTCGGTGCAGAACGGGCTCAACGAGCTGGCCATCGCCCGCGTGGTCGGCGCCGAGCGCACCGTGGGCGCGTTCGTGAACTTCGGCGCCGACTATATGGAACCGGGGGTGATCCACTACGGCGGGCACGGCGCGGTGGTGGTGGGCGAGATCGACGGCCGCACGACGCCGCGCGTCGAGGCGATCCGCGACGCCTGGCGCGACTTCGACGGCCGCGCGATCGTGACGCCGAACATCTGGGGCTACCTGTGGGGCAAGGAGGCGTATGGCGCGATGCTGTTCGCCACCGCGCTCACCAACGAATCCATCGCCGACGCGCTGGCGATGCCCGAGTACCGCGATACGTACGTCGCGCTGGCTCGCGAGATCCTGGCCGTGGCCGCCGCGCGCAATGTCGCCCTTGAACCATTTGATGGATTCGACCCAGGCGCTTTTTCGCCCTCGGCGCCGGCCGGCGCCGCCGCACGGTCGCTGGACGATCTCGTGGCCCACAACCGCCGCTCGGCCAAGTCGCACAGCGGCATCTGGCGCGACCTCGCCGTGCGCAAGCGTCCCACCGAGGTGGATGCCCAGCTCGGCATCGTCGCGACGCTGGGCGCCGAGTCGGGCGTGCCCACGCCGCTCACGGCGCGGGTGGTCGCCCTGATCCACGACATCGAGGCCGGGCGGCGCCCGCAGTCGCTGGAGACGCTCGATGCCCTCACCGAGGCGGCCCGCGCATGAGCTTCGACTTCTCGGGGCGCACCGTGATCGTGACCGGCGCGGCGCACGGCTTCGGCCGCGCGATCGCGGCGGCGTTCGCCGCTCGCGGGGCGCGGGTGTGGGCGTGCGACGTGCTGGCCGATGAACTGAATGAGACCGAGCGCGTGTGCCGCGCCGCGGGCGGCACCTGCTCGGTGCGCACCGTGGACGTCACGGACCGCGGCGCCGTGGACTCATTCGTCGCCGAAGCGGCGGGCTCGCGGCAGGTGGACATCCTCGTCAACAACGCGGGCGGGGTGCTGGGCCAGGTGGGGCGCCCGCTCGAGGAGATCACGCCGGAGGAATGGCGGGCGATCTTCGCCGTGAACGTGGACGGCGCGTTCCACTGCGCGCAGGCGGTGGCGCCGGGGATGAAGGCGGCGCGGCGGGGGCGCATCGTGAACATCTCCAGCGGAGCGGGACTGGGCGTGAGTCTCACCGGGATCCAGGCGTACGCCTCGGCCAAGGCGGCGCAGATCGGGCTCACGCGGCAGCTCGCGCACGAGCTGGGACCGTGGAACATCACGGTGAACAACATCGCGCCGGGATTCGTGCGCTCGAACCCGACCACCGAGCGGCAGTGGGAGTCGTACGGCGAGGAGGGACAGCGCGCGCTCGTCGAGCGGATCGCGCTCCGGCGGCTCGGCGCCCCCGAGGACATCGCGTACGGCGTGCTCTTCTTCGCCTCGGACGAAGCGGGATGGATCACCGGGCAGGTTCTCTCGATAGACGGAGGCAAGTGATGCCGCTCGACGCCGTGCTCGCGCACCTTCGCTCGCGCCACGACGCGATCCTGGACGAGCTGGTCGCGTTCGCGTCCATTCCGAGCGTGAGCACCGATCCGGCGCACGAGGCCGACATGAAGACCGCCGCGCACTGGGTGGCCGACAAGCTCGCGGCGGCAGGACCGTTCCGGATCGAGATCATGCCCACGGCGGGAAACCCCGTCGTGTACGGCGAGTGGCTGGGGGCGCCGGGCAAGCCCACCGTGCTCGTGTACGGACACTACGACGTGCAGCCAGAGGATCCCGTGGCCAGGTGGACCTCCCCGCCCTTCACGCCGACCGTTCGCGACGGGCGGCTCTACGCCCGCGGCGTCTCCGACGACAAGGGCCCGATGCTCATTCCCATCGAGGTCGCGCAGTCGTTCTTCGCGACGGACGGGGCGCTGCCCGTGAACGTGAAGTGCATGTTCGAGGGGGAGGAGGAGATCGGGAGCCCGCACCTCGACGCGTTCATCCGCGATCACGAGGCGCTGCTCGCCGCCGACGCGGTGCTCTCGGCGGACGGCGCGATGTGGCGCATCGACGAGCCCTCGCTCACCGTGTCGAGCCGCGGGCTGGTGGGGCTCGAAATCACGCTCACCGCGGCGGGCAAGGACCTGCACTCGGGACGCCACGGCGGCGCGGTGGCCAATCCGCTGCACGCCATGGCGCAGCTCGTGGCCGGGCTGCACGAGCCGAGCGGGCGCGTGGCGGTTTCAGGGTTTTATGATGACGTGCGCGGGCTGTCGAAGCCGGAGCGCGACGCGCTGGCGGCGCTGCCCTTCGACGAGGCGGCGTACCTCAAGCAGGTGGGTGCGCCGGGGGCGGTCGGCGAGCCGGGCTATTCGACGCTCGAGCGTCTCTGGACGCGCCCCACGCTGGAGCTGAACGGCATGTGGGGCGGCTACCAGGGACCCGGGGGAAAGACCGTGATCCCCAGCGAGGCGCACGCCAAGATCACCTGCCGGCTGGTGCCCGACCAGGATCCCGACCGGATCGCGCGGCTCGTGACGCGGCATCTGGAGTCGCACGTGCCCCCCGGCACGCGCCTCGCCGTGAAGCCCGGCGACCACGGGGCGCGGGCCTCGCACATCGAGCCCGATCACTTCGCGCTCCAGGCGGCAGGCGAAGCGCTCTTCCAGACGTACGGCGTGAAGCCATTGGTGGTGCGGATGGGCGGCACGGTGCCGATCGGCGAGTTGTACCAGCGCCACCTCGGGCTCTCCACCGTGTTCTTCTCCTTCTCCACCGCCGACGAGGACTACCACGCCCCCAACGAGTTCTTCCGCGTGCACCGGCTGCACGAGGGCCTCGAGGCGTGGGCCAGGATCTGGGAGCTGCTCGGCGCGCACCCCCCGTCCGCGAACGATCGGAAATGACCGGCCACCGCTTCACCCGGCGCGAATGGCTCGCCGCCGGCGGCAGCCTGCTGGCCGCGGGCATGGTCAGGACGCACGTGGACGCGATCGACCGGCTCGCGCGGCAGCAGCCCCAGTGGCCCAACGCGTCGCTGGGCCGCGTGGTTTCGCCGCTCGGCACGCGCGCGCCGCAGGAGGAGCTGCGCCGGCTCCCGGGGCCTCCCCTGCTCTCCTCCAACTCCAAGACGCCCATTCACCGGCTGATGGGGATCATCACGCCGTCGGACCTGCACTATGAGCGGCACCACGGCGGCATCCCGGCCATCGCCCCCGAGACCTACGAGCTGCTGATTCACGGCATGGTCGAGCGGCCCACGGTGTTTCGGCTGGCCGACCTCAAGCGCTTCCCCGCCGTCTCCCGCTTCGCCTTCCTGGAATGCTCCGGGAACGGCTCGGAGGGATACAACCCGCACGCGCCCGGCACGCTCACGCCGCAGAACATCGACGGCGAGCTGAGCACGAGCGAGTGGATCGGCGTCCCGCTTTCCACCTTGCTGCGCGAGGTGGGCGTGCGCCCCGGCGCGTCGTGGCTGCTGGCCGAGGGCGGCGATTCGGCGCACATGGACCGCAGCATTCCGCTCTCCAAGGCGATGGACGACGCGCTCATCGCGTACGGCCAGAACGGCGAGGCGGTCCGCCCCGAACAGGGCTACCCGGCGCGTCTCTTCCTGCCCGGCTGGGAAGGCAACACGAACGTCAAGTGGATTCGCCGCATCGAGGTCACCGACCAGCCGACGATGACGCGCGAGGAGACCTCGAAGTACACGGACCCGCTGCCCAACGGCACGGCGCGGCAGTTCAGCTTCGTGATGGACGCCAAGTCCACGATCACCTTCCCCACCTACCCGTGGATCCTGCCCGAGCATGGATGGTGGGAGATCCGCGGGCTGGCGTGGACGGGCCGCGGACGGATCGCGCGCGTGGACGTCAGCGTGGACGGCGGAACGACCTGGGCGCCCGCGGAGCTGCAGGAACCGGTGCTCCCGATGTGCACCGTGCGCTTCCGGTACCTGTGGAACTGGAACGGACGCGACGCGATCATCATGAGCCGCGCGACGGACGAGACCGGGTACGTACAGCCCACGTACCGGCAGCTCCTGGCCGCGCGCGGGCCGGACACCTTCTACCACTGGAACAACATCCGTCCGTGGAAGGTGGCCGCGGACGGCGAGGTGACCTTCGCGTTGAGCGAAACGGTATGACGCCGCCACGCGTGGCGGCGTCATACCGTTTCGCTCAACGCGAAGGTCACCTCG
>JBJKPA010000500.1:0-6509 GCA_046706905.1 Gemmatimonadaceae bacterium | reverse complement strand
ACCAGCACCCCATTCCCCGCCGGATCGCGTCCCAGCCACCCGGCCTCCCGCTCTTCGAGCGTCACCCCGGCGCCGGCCAGCCGCTCCCGCACCGCGTCGTCGTCCGGCACCAACTCGAAGTAGTCGAGCCCCACGGCCGTCTCCGGCGCCGGCGGCGCGCCCGCCGTTCCCCACGTATTCAGTCCCAGATGGTGGTGGTACCCGCCCGACGAGACGAACAGCGCCCCCGGATACCCGCGCTGCATCACGTCGAACCCCACGGCGCCGGACCAGAACCGCTCGGCTTCGCCCAGATCGCGGACCTGCAGATGAACATGCCCCATCCGCGTCCCCGCCGGCGCGCGGGCCGGCACGTCGCCCACCGCGATCGCCTCGTCGAGCAGCCCCTGCGCATCCAGCGGATCGGTCGTCATCTGGAGCGTCCCGTCCACCATCGGCCACGCATCGCGCGGCCGGTCGCGGTAGATCTCGATGCCGATCCCGTCCGGATCGCCCAGATAGAGCGCCTCGCTCACCCCGTGATCGGCCACTCCCTGCAGCGGCCAGCGGGCCGCCACGAGGCGGCCGAGCGCGCGCCCCAGCTCCAACCGGTCGGGCACGAGCACCGCGAAGTGGTACAGCCCCGTGCTCCGCCGGGGACGCGGCCCAGCCCCGGGCAGCGCGCGCAGATGGACCAGCGCGCGACCGCCCGCTCCCAGCGACGCGGCGTTGCCGCCGCGCGCCAGGAGTTCCAGACCCATCGCCTCCGCATAAAAGGAGAGCGACCGGTCGAGGTCGCTCACCCGGAGATGCACCGCACCGACGTTCACGCCGCCGCCTGCGCCGCCTGCTTCTTGAGCTCGATGTCGAGCGAGATCTTGACCTCCTCGCCCACCAGCACGCCCCCCGTCTCGAGCGCCACGTTCCACCCCAGGCCGAAATCCTTGCGGTTGATCTTGGTGCTGGCGGCGAATCCCGCAACCTCTCCGCCCCACGGATCCTTCCCGCGGCCCGCGGCCTCGACGCTCAGCGTCACCTCGCGCGTCGTGCCGTGGATCGTCAGGTTGCCGACCACGGTGAACGTCCCGTCGAGCGCCCCGCTCACCCGCGTGCTCTCGAAGGCGATCGCCGGATACTTCTCCGCGTCGAAGAAGTCGGCCGACTTGAGGTGCGCGTCCCGCTTCGCGTCCCGCGTGTCGACGCTCGCCACGGGGATCGAAACCGAGACCTTCGACGCGCCCGGGTTGGACTCGTCCATCAGGACCGTGCCGGTGACCTCGGCGAAATGGCCCTTGACGTTGGAAACCATCATGTGCCGAACGGAGAACTCGGCGGCGCTGTGCGCCGTGTCGATCTGCCAGGTGGTCGGGGTAGCCATGGGTGCCTCTTCAGCTTGATAATAGTTGACGTGTTACCTACTTTGCGTAAGGAACTCTAGACGAGTAATTTCCTCTTGTCAAGTGCCCTGGTTACCCCGAGGTTGTGCCCATGTCCGACCACACACCTGTCCTCTGCGCCCATTTCCACCAGGCCATCGAGCTGATCGGCCGCCGGTGGACGGGGGCCATCGTCCGCGTCCTCATGGGCGGGCGGCTGCGCTACTGCGAGATCCGCGGTGCCATCCCCGAGGTCAGCGACCGCATGCTCTCCGAGCGCCTCAAGGAGCTCGAGGCGGCGGGGATCGTCCTGCGGCTCGTCACCCCCGACACCCCGGTGCGGGTGGAGTACGAGCTGACGAAGAAGGGACGCGGCCTGGAGCAGGCGCTGGCCGCCGTCGAGGAGTGGGCGGCGGAATGGAAGGACGCGCCCGCCGCCGCCCCGGCCCGGGCTCAGGCCAGGGCGCGCACCATCCGCTCGTAGGCGTCCACCGCCGCGCGCAGTTCGTCCACGCGGACCTGCTCGTCCTCGCGGTGGGCGACGTGGATCGAGCCCGGCCCGAACAGGTAGGGCGTGCCCCAGTTCCCCAGCTCCGGGATGTCGGTGGCGAAGGCGACGACCGACGTCTCGAAGCCGTCCAGCACGCCGAGCTCCACGGGGGGCACGGTGATGCCCTGCTCCAGCTCGGCACGCCCGGCCGCCCACCGCTCCAGCACGCGCATCACGTCGGCGTCCGGTGACACGGTGCGCGCCATGAGGCGCGCCTCGGCCCACGGGGCCACCACGTTGTCGGCCACGCCCCCGCTGATGTGCCCGATGTTGACGGTCGTCGGGCCGAACAGCGCGCTCTGCGGCAGCTCGAGCGACGGGAGCTGCGCCAGGAGCTGCACGAGGTCGTCGATGGCCGAGTGGCCGAGGTGCGGGTAGGCGGAGTGGGCGGGCTGCCCCGTGGTGCGCACGACGACGCGCATCGCGCCCTTGGTGCCGCGGCCCAGGGTGCTTTCGGTGGGTTCGCCGTCCACGATGGCGCGGCTGGTGAGCCCGCTCTTCGAGATCCACTGATTCGACGCGTGCGCGCCGTCGTGCGACACTTCCTCGCCGACCACGAACAGGAGGGCGACGGGCGCGCCCTGCGCGCGGAGCCGCTCGGCCGCGCACCACATGGCGGCCGCGATCCCCTTGGCGTCGCACGCGCCGCGGCCCCAGAGCAGGTCGCCGTCGAGGCGCGGCGGGATGTAGGGCGGCACCGTGTCGAGGTGCGTGGACAGGGTCACGAACGGCGCGTCGCCGGCCCGGGCGAAGACGGCGAACCGTCCCTCGCTCACCGGGATGCGGGTCGCGGTCCACCCGCGCTGGTCGAGCAGCGCATGGACGTGCGCCATCAGCTCGCCCTCGTGGCCGCTGGTGGATTCGATGGCCATCAGGCGCTGGGCGAGGGCGACGACGTCGAGGGGTTCCGGCATGGGGAGGCCTAGAGCCAGACCGCGATGCGGTCGAGCGGTTTGCGGGTGATGTCGGGGACGCGGGCGTCGGGCGCGGGGTAGCCCACGGGCATGACGAGCATCGCCTTCTCGTTGGGCGGGCGCTCGAGCAGCTCGCTCAGGAACGCCATCGGGTTGGGCGTGTGGGTGAGCGTGACGAGTCCCATGTGGTGGACGGCGGCGATGAACAGCCCGGCGGCGATGCCGCACGATTCCTGCGTGTAGTAGTGGGTATGCTTGCGGCCGTCGTCGTCGAGGCCGTGGGCCTGGCGGAAGAGCACGACGATCCACGGCGCGTCGGTGAGGTGTGGCTTGTGCTCGTCGGTACCCAGCGGGGCGAGCGCCTCCAGCCACTCGGCCGTCATCCGCCCATGATAGTTCTCATATTCCTCGGCCTCCGCGGCGGCGCGGATCTGGGCCTTGATCGTGGGGTCGGCCACCGCAACGAAGGTCCACGGCTGCTGGTGGGCGCCGCTGGGCGCCGTGCCGGCGGTGCGGATCGCGTACTCGATCAGCTCGCGGGGAACGGGATCGGTGGCGAAGTGCCGCGTGGTGCGGCGGCGGTGCATCTCCTCGAAGAACTCGCGGGCCCGCCGCCGCGATTCCTCGGCGGGCAGGCGTTCGAACTGGAGGGGGACGAACGGATATTCGCGCGGCATACGTTGCTGCATCTACGCTGCGGTGCGGAGGTTCGTCAAGCGCGTGGACTTCGCGCATGGCCGCAATCGCGTGCTACAATACCCCATCCCGACTCGCCGCCCATGACCGCCACCTGCCGCGCCGCCATCGTTCAGCACCCGCCCGTCTTCCTCGACCTCGAGGCGAGCCTGGCGCGCGCGGAATCGCTCATCGCCGAGGCGGCCGCGCAGAGTGCCCAGCTCATCGTATTCCCCGAGACGTGGCTCCCCGGCTATCCGGTGTGGCTCGACGAGGCGCCGGGCGCCGGACTGTGGGGCGAACCGGGGGCGCAGCGCGTGTACCAGGCGCTGTCCGACAACGCCGTGGAGCTTCCCGGCCCGGCGCTCGACCGCCTGCTCGGCGCCGCGAAGAAGGCCGGCGCCTATCTGGTGATGGGCGCGCACGAGCGCGCCGGCGGCACGCTCTACAACACGATGATCTTCGTCGCCCCCGACGGAGAGAGCTGGCGCATCCACCGCAAGCTCATGCCGACCTACACCGAGCGGCTGGTGTGGGGCCAGGGCGACGGGAGCACGCTGGTCACGATGGACACGCCGTTCGGCGCGCTCGGCGGGCTGATCTGCTGGGAGCACTGGATGCCGCTGGCCCGCGCCGCGATGCACGGACTGCACGAGACCATCCACGTCGCGCAGTGGCCCACGGCGCACGACCTGCATCAGCTCGCCAGCCGCCACTACGCGTTCGAGGGCCAGTGCTTCGTGCTGGCCGCGGGCACGGTGCTCACCCGCAGGGACCTGTTCGACGGGCTCGCCTCGATCGGCCTCGACGCCCCCGAGGTGGCGAAGCTGATGACCGCCGTCCGCGGGGACGACGCCACGCTCCTCCTCCGCGGCGGGAGCGCGATCATCGCGCCCGACACGAGCTACCTCGCGGGCCCGACGTTCGGGGACCCGTGCATCCTGTACGCCGAGCTGGACCCGGCGCTCGTGACCCGGGGACACCTGGTGATGGACTCGGCCGGCCACTACGCGCGCCCCGACGTGTTCCACCTCGAGGTGGACACCCGGGTTCGCCGCGACGTGACGTTCGGCTAGATTTCCCCTCAGCCTGCCGCCCGCGCGGCAGTGGCTCTACCGAGAACCCTCGCACCGGCCCCATGGCGTGGCCGTGATCGAGAGGCAAGCCCATGACAAGCAAGAATTCCTTCGGCAGCCGTGCGGCGCTCGCCGTGGACGGCACCAGCTACACCGTCTACCGCCTGGACGGGCTGGGCGGCAACGTCGCGACGCTCCCCTTCAGTCTCAAGATCCTGCTCGAGAATCTCCTGCGGAACGAGGACGACGCGTTCGTGCGCCGCGCCGACATCGAGGCGATGATCGGCTGGAACGTGAAGGGGAAGGCCGAGAAGGAGATCGCCTTCCGCACCTCGCGCGTGCTGCTGCAGGACTTCACCGGCGTGCCCGCGGTGGTGGACCTGGCCGCGATGCGCGACGCGATCGCCGCCCTGGGCGGCGACCCGCAGAAGATCAATCCGCTGCAGCCGGTGGACCTGGTGATCGACCACTCCGTGCAGGTGGACGAGTACGGCTCCGCCGCCGCGCTCCTGCTCAACACCGAGCGGGAGTTCGAGCGCAACCGCGAGCGCTACGTCTTCCTGCGCTGGGGACAGGACGCGTTCAAGAACTTCCGCGTCGTGCCGCCGGGCACCGGCATCTGCCACCAGGTGAACCTCGAGTACCTGGGCAAGACGGTGTTCGTGAACGGCGAGACCAACGAGGCGTATCCCGATTCGCTGGTCGGCACCGATTCGCACACCACGATGATCAACGGCCTGGGGGTGCTGGGCTGGGGCGTGGGCGGCATCGAGGCCGAGGCGGCCATGCTCGGCCAGCCGGTGACGATGCTCATTCCCGAGGTGATCGGGTTCAAGCTGCACGGCAAGCTGCCGCCGGGCGCCACGGCGACCGACCTGGTGCTGACCTGCACCGAGATGCTCCGCAAGAAGAAGGTCGTGGGCAAGTTCGTGGAGTTCTACGGCGCGGGGCTGTCGTCGCTGTCCCTGGCCGACCGGGCGACGATCGCCAACATGTCCCCCGAGTACGGCGCCACGATGGGTTTCTTCCCCTGCGACGCCGAGACGCTCAAGTACCTGCGGCTCACCGGGCGCAGCGAGCACCACGTGAAGCTGGTCGAGGCGTACACCAGGGCGCAGGGGCTCTTCCGCACCGACGACACGCCCGACCCGGTGTTCACCGACACGCTGGAGCTGGATCTGGCGACGGTGGAGCCGAGCCTGGCAGGCCCCAAGCGCCCGCAGGACCGCGTGCCGCTGGCGAAGGCCAAGGCGATGTACGCCGATGCGTTCAAGGCGGAGGCCGAGCGTCTGGCGGGAGCCAAGCCGCCGGCGAACGGCGCCACGGCCGCGGCCAAGGCGCGGATGGACGCCGAGGGCGCGGCGCAGACGCACGACGAGGTGGACTGCACGCACAACGGGCAGACGTTCAAGCTCCGCAACGGCGCCGTGGTCATCGCCGCGATCACGAGCTGCACCAACACGTCGAATCCGAGCGTGATGATCGCCGCCGGGATGCTGGCCCGGAACGCGGTGAAGAAGGGACTCAGGACCAAGCCGTGGGTGAAGACCTCGCTGGCGCCGGGCTCCAAGGTCGTGACGGACTACTACCAGCAGGCCGGGCTCACCGAGTACCTCGACGCGCTCGGGTTCAACCTCGTGGGCTACGGGTGCACGACGTGCATCGGCAATTCGGGGCCGCTGCCCGAGCCGATCGCCGGGGCGATCGAGAAGCACAAGCTGCTCGTGACCTCGGTGCTGAGCGGCAACCGGAACTTCGAGGGGCGGGTGAACCCGCTCACGCGGTTCAACTACCTGGCGTCGCCGCCGCTGGTCGTGGCCTACGCGCTGGCCGGCCGGATGGACGTGGACCTGAACACCGAGCCGCTGGGCGAGGGCACGAACGGCCCGGTGTACCTCAAGGACGTCTGGCCCGACGCGAAGGCGGTGCAGGAGGAGAT
>JBJKPA010000499.1:0-3628 GCA_046706905.1 Gemmatimonadaceae bacterium | reverse complement strand
GTCCACCTCGGCGAGCGGGCCTGGCACGTAGTGCGCCGCGCCGCGGCCGTGGCAGTCGAGCTCGGTGCGCGATCCGTCGGCGAACGCCACGCTGTGCCGGCCGAAGCCGGTGGCCCACACGGCGGTTACATCCTTCCGCGCGCATCCCGCCTTGAACAGCGCCTGGTCGTACGCGCGCTCGGCGGCGCCCGCGAGGTCGGCGCCCGAGCGCACCACGCTCGTGCCGAGCACGCGCGCCCCGGCGTCCGTCACCACGGCCTTGGTGTTCCACGACCCGCTGTCCACGCCGGCGTAGATCATGACGCCGCTCCCCGGCCCACGGCCCGCGCGTCGGCGATCTGCTCGATGAACCCCTCGACGTTGGTGCGCGTCTGCTCGTCGGACACGCAGCGCAGGTCGTTCACGTCGCCGTCGAGCACGAGCGTCGGGATGCCGAGCCGCTCGCCGAGGCGCCGCGGCATGCCGTAGCGCGTGTTGGTGTTGTTCGGGCAGGTGCGGCAATCGTGGAAGACGAGGCCGTCGGCGTGATACAGGTCGAGCATCCGCGCGATGTAGTCCTCCTTGGCTTCCTCGGACCGCACGATGAACAGCTCGAGCGACGCGCGGGCCATGGACGTCATCGGATCGGCGGGGTCGAGCGCCGAGAAGATCCAGCTGTTGCAGTAGGTGGACGCGACGACGGTCGTGCGGAACTCGGCGAACAGCGACGACAGCGCGCGCAGCCGTCCCCAGATCGGCATGCCGTCCCAGTACAGGCGGAACGATTCGCCGGCCACGGCGGCGGTATCGGCCGCGGCGCGCCGCTCCAGTTCGTCGAGCAGCGTGCGGTAGTACGTGACGGCCTCGTCGGCGCCGCGGAGCACGACCGCCGGGCCCATGTGGATCGTGGCGTCGAAGAAGTTGATCGGCGCCGGGCGGTGGGTGGCCGTGCGCAGGCAGGCCTCCCAGAGGTCCGAGCATTCGCGCGACGCGCGCACGGCGTGCTGCAGCCGGCCGGCGTCGAGCCGGGTGCCGGCCACCGATTCGAGGGTGGGCACGAGCGCCTCGAGCTGTCTGGCGATCGCGTCCACGTCGTCGTCCCGCACGGTCTCGATGGCGCGCGGCGAGCGCACGCCGATCACCGGCACGTTCCACCGGCGGCCGTACCACTCGAACCAGTCGCGCACGTCGCGGCACTGGTTGGTGTTGAACACCAGCACGTCGGCGCGCGGCGTCTCGCGCAGGCCGTATTCGCGGAGCGGCGTCTCGCCCGCCAGATATGCGCCGATGTCGCTCGTGAGGTACGAGCAGATCTCCTGCGAGTAGCCGTGGGCGTGGGCGAGCGGCATGTACCGGTTGGCGCTCCGCGCGGCGCCCAGCATCGCGGCGTGGTTCTCGGGGAAGAACACGCGGTAGCCGAGCGCGCGCAGCAGCTCGGCGGGGCCGACGCTGGTGCACCACGCCACCGGCGCCGTGTGCCGCTCGGCGGCCTCGCCCAGATCGCGGAAGTACGCGTCCATCGTCGCCTTGAGGGTGGCGGTGGACTCGAACGTGGTCATGACACCTCTCCCTGCCGCAGCGACATGAGCGCCGCGCCCACCGCCGCCGTATAGATCGGGTCGGGCACCACGCGCACCGGCACGCCGGCCAACGACTGCAGCGCGTTGAGCACGCCCGGGAAGTAGTCCACCACGCCGCCGCACACGTACAGCGGGTCGCGGAACCCGCCGATCTCCACGATGCGCTCGGCGATGGACTGCATGCAGCCCAGCGCGATCTCCTCGCGCGTCGCGCCCTCGCGCAGCCGCTCCAGGATCTCGCCCGACGAGAACACCGAGCAGTAGCTGCTGACCGCGACGGCGCGGCCGGCGGCGGCCGCCAGCTCCTGCAGCCGGGCGGGCGGCACGTCGAGGTGGCGCGCCGTGAACATCAGGAAGCTGCCCACGCCCAGCGCGCAGCGGCGAATGCCGCGGGCGTCGGTGCGGCGGCCCAGATCGTCCACCCAGATCACGTGCGGATCGCGCCCGCCGATGTCCACCAGCGTCATCGGGCCGGACACGTGCTGGAACGCGCCCAGCGCGTGGCACGACGAGTCGCCCACGCGCACGGTGGCGTTGGCCACGCACTCCATGGCGAAGCCGGTGGTGCCGATGCCGGCCAGGGCGGCGGGCTCGGTCTGCGCGTCCTCGCACGCCGAGGCCATCGCCTCGTGGGCGCAGGTCTGGAAGTAGCCGCGCGTGGGGGCCACGGCGCGTCCGCGCACGCGGCCCTCGTCGTCCACGATCACCGCCTTGACGCACTCCGTCCCGACGTCGACGCCGCCGGCGAGTCTCACGGATTCCTGGGGCATGAGGGCGTTTCTCCTGTCACACGGCCACGAACCGGTCGGCCTGCAGCTCGCGATGACGTTCGATGAACTCGTCGAGCTGCCGCTCCAGACGTTCGGCGGAAAAGAGTCGGGGATCGTGGGCGTCGGCTTCGAGCACGTAGCCGGGCACGCCGGAGCTGCGCTGCACGCGCATCGGCACGCCGTACCGGACGTGGCCGGCCTCGGGCGAGGTCCGGCAGTCGTGGTACACGACGGCGTCCACGTTGTAGGCCGAGAACCGCGACGCGAGCCAGGCCTCGTTCACCGCGTCGGAGCGGTTCCCGAAGACGTTGGCGTACGCGGTCGCGATGCTCGCCGCCGGCTCGTGGGGGTCGAGGCCGGTGAGGGCGAAGGTGCTGGCGTACGTCGAGGCGACGATCGCCACGTGGCGGGTGGCGAACATGCCGGACAGGGCCCGCATCGCGCACCACACCGGCGGGCCGTCCCAGTAGAAGCGGTACCGCTCGTCGTCCAGCGCGCCCACGCCGTCGGCCACGCGCTGCTCCAGCTCGTCGGCCAGCAGACGGTAGTAGCCCACCGCCTCGGGCGTGCCGCGCAGCAGCGCGATCGGCGCCACCTGGACCAGCGAATCGAAGAAGGTGAGCGGGGCGGGGGTCGCCTGCGCGAGATCGAGCACGTGACTCCAGAGCTGCGCCGCCTGCGCGCTCAGGTCCACGATCTCGGACAGTCGGCCGACGTCCAGCCGGCGTCCGGTCTCTCTCTCCAGGCGGTCGATGAAGTGGCGCACCAGGTCGGCGCCCGCGGCGCTCCCCGTGGCCTCGTCTGCCGGCGGGGGGTGGAACCCCACCACCGGCACGTCGAAGTAGCCGCCGTAGAACTCGAACCAGCGGCGGAACTCGTGGCTGTTGTTCGTGCTGAACACCGCGAGGTCCGGGCGCGGCGGACCGTCGATGCCGTACGCCGCCGCGAAGGGGCTCGACCGCTGGAGCAGGGCGCCGATGTCCACGCGCATCCCCGAGCTGGCGAACTGCGAGAACCCTTCGGCGCCCGCCCGGGCCAGGTAGCGCGCCGACTGGTGCTTGGCGCTGATCACCACGGCGTGGTGCTCGGGGAAGTACGGCGCGACGTCCAGTGCCCGCAGGATCTCCACCGGCGCGAGCGTGGAGCAGGCGGCGACCGTCTGGCCGCGCTCGCCCGCCGCCTGCAGATCCGCGTAGTACGCGCACACCAGCTCCTTGAGCTTGCGCGTGCTCTCGAGCCGCGGCGCCTGATTGGGCCGCGGGCCGCCGGCGCGCACCGCCGGAGCGGCGGCCGCCGCTC
>JBJKPA010000498.1:0-6196 GCA_046706905.1 Gemmatimonadaceae bacterium | reverse complement strand
ACCAACCGCTCCTCGGGAAAGGTGACGGCAAGTTGGCGGCGGGGCATCGCGCCGTCCGAGGGGTGGAAGAAGAGCACACAGCGAGCGGGCAGGCCGTCGCGCCCGGCCCGCCCCGCTTCCTGGTAGTAGGCCTCGAGCGTGCCGGGCATGGCGTGGTGCACGACCAGCCGCACGTTGGGTTTGTCGATGCCCATGCCGAAGGCGTTGGTGGCGACGATCACTCGGACCTGCTCGCCCATGAACGCCTCCTGCACCTCGTGGCGGTGGGCGTCGTCGAGGCCGGCGTGGTACGGGAGGGCCGGGATCTTCCGGCGGCTGAGCATGCCCGCGATCCGTTCCACGGCCTTGCGCGTGGAGGCGTAGACGATCGCGACTCCGTCGCGCGCCTTGAGCTCCTCGACCAGCGCGCGGTCCTTGTCGGCGTCGGTGCGGCAGGAGCGCACGTAGTAGGTGAGGTTGGTGCGGTCGAAGCCGGTGACGATCGTCTTGGGGCGACCGAGGCCGAGCTGCCGGACGATGTCCTCACGCACGTGCGGCGTGGCGGTGGCCGTGAGCGCGATGATCGTGGGATTGCCCAGCTGCTCCCGCACGGCGGCGAGCCTGAGGTAGCTGGGGCGAAAATCGTGCCCCCACTCGCTGATGCAGTGGGCCTCGTCCACCGCGAACAGCGACACGTTGGCCTCGCGCAGCCGCTCGAGCGTGGACCCGGCGGCGAACCGCTCGGGCGCCACGTACAGCAGCTTGAGGTCGCCCGAGCGCGCCCGCAGCAGGCGGTCGCTCACCTGCCCCGAGCTGAGCGAGCTGTTGATGAACGCCGCCGGGATGCCGCGCCGCTCCAGCGCGTCCACCTGGTCCTTCATGAGCGAGATGAGCGGCGAGACGACCAGCGTCAGCCCGGGCAGGATGAGCGCCGGCACCTGGTAGCAGATGGACTTGCCGCCGCCGGTGGGCAGGATGACCACGGTCTCCTTGCCCGCCAGCACGCTGGCCACCGCCTGCGCCTGCCCCGCGCGGAAGGCGGGATACCCGAATCGCTCGTTGAGGACGGCGAGCGCGGCGTCGGCGGGGGCGTGATCGGTCACGCGCGCAAGCTAATCATTGCGTGCGGCGCGAGCGGTACCGGAATTGGGCGCCACGCGCCCTTATACCGCACGCGCGAAGTGGCCGCGGGTGAAGGCGCTGCCCACGAGATCGCGCACGGCCGAATGCCGCGGCGTTTCCCCGGCGGCCAGCGCGTCCAGCGTCCGGCGGTAGCCGGCGATCACCTCGGCCACCGGGTCGCCCGCGACGTTGAACACGGCGCGGAAGTGCCGCACGCCCGACTCCCAGAGGCGCGGGAGGAATTCGGAGCCTTCCACCGGACGCGAGTGCAGCAGCCGGTTGCGGCAGTTGGAGTCGGTGGCCAGCGGGAAGGTGTAGCCGGTGGGATCGGTGAGCTGGACGTTGGTGTGCTTCTGCACGCAGAGGTCGCGGCAGGTGGTGGGCTCGCGCTCGAACGCCGCCGAGAGGACGCAGTGCTCGAGCGTCATGCCCTCCGGGCGGCCGTAGAGGAAGACCTCGAATCCCGCGCCGTTCCACGGTTCCACCAGGTCGGCGATCTCGTCGGCGGTGAGCTCCACCGAGCAGGTGATGCGCCGCGCACCCAACCGGAAGATCTCGGCGGCCGTGTGCTGGTTCATGACGTTCACCGCGTAGTCGGCGACGACGTCCGTGCCGGCACGCGACAGCTCGGCGACCAGCCCCAGGTGCCCGGTCTGGATCGGGAGGCCGAGGTCGAGCCACTTCTGGAGGGTGCGGCGCTCCTCCGGGCGCACGATGGTCGGCGTGCGGAGACGCAGCGTGATGCCGCGCGCGGCGAGCGCATCGCGGAGCGCGCGCACGCGCGAAACGGGCGGCGTTGGGTGGCGCAGGAAGGGATCGAGCACGATCTCCGTCGCACCCGCGCCGGCGGCGCGCTCGGCGTCGGCGATGTCGAACACTTCGGCTGACAGCGCGAACGGCGACGGGTCCTCCGGGGCGCCCGCCGTGGGCGCGGTGTCGACCGCCGCGTCGATACGGCCGCGACGCTCGGCCACGGCCGCCGCCCTCGCCCAGTCGCGGCGCTGGAGCAGCTCGTCCACGGCGCGCTGGCGCAGGTGGTTCAGCTCGCTCACCGGAAGGAAGAGCCCCTCGGCCAGTGCTTCGTGGTCCAGCGCGGCGAGCACGAAGGGCGTGTCGCCCAGGCGGCCGAGCTGCTCGCGGAGGATCGTCTTGTCGAGGGCGCGCTTGGAGGCGGGCGCGAGCGGGATCCCGCTCTGGACCGTGGCGGTCTCGTCGCCGGCGGTGAAGGTCGCTTTGAGGGGCGCGCCGGCCGAGCCGAAGAGGCGCACGTCGAGGCGGGTCCTGTGCGCGCGCACGTGATCGGGGAGCGCCGCGTACGAGGCGCGGGCGCGCTCCAGGAGCACGCCCTGCGCGGTGCGGTACACCTTCCAGCCCGGCTGCACGCGCACGTGCGCCGTGAGCGCCTGGCGGATCGTGCCGCGTGAGGCGAGGGTGCGCACGGCGCTCACCGTGCATCCCACCGACGCGCCGCCCAGTCCGTCGGGGGCCTCGAACCCCAGCCCGTCGCCCGCCTCGATGGGCGTCGAGACCTCGACCACGAGTTCCCCCCGCCCCGTCTCGACCACCATGCCGAGCAGCGCGCCGCGGTTGTCGGGTTGCGTGCGCGTCACGTAGTCGCGCCCCGCGCGCCCGCCGTACATCCCGCCGGTGAACCCGCGGCTGAAGATCTGCACCAGCGGCTGCGTGTCGGTCTCGGTGAGCGGCGTGCGGTCGCCGCGCGCGATCCGGTCCAGGAATCCGCGATAGGTGCTGGTCACCGTGGCGACGTACTCGGGCTTCTTCTTGCGGCCTTCGATCTTGAGGCAGCGGATGCCGACGTCGCTGATCGCGGGCAGGTGTTCGTGCGCCGCGAGGTCGCGCGCCGAGATGAGGTAGCCGCGGTCCAGCTCCCGGCCGTCGGCCGCGTCGGTGAGCACGTAGTCCTTGCGGCACGACTGCGCGCACGAGCCGCGGTTGGCGCTCCGCTCGGAGATCATCCCCGACATGTAGCACTGCCCGGAATACGAGATGCAGAGCGCCCCGTGGACGAAGGACTCGAGGCCGAGGTCGGGCACCGCGTCGCGGATGCTCCGGATGTCGTCGAGGGTGTTCTCGCGGGCCAGCACCACGCGGTCCACGCCCAGCTCGCGGAGCACGGCGGCGCCGGCGGCGTCGTGGACGGTCATCTGTGTGGAGCCGTGGATCTCGAGCGCCGGGTAGATCCGCTGGATGAGCCGGATGGCGCCGATGTCCTGCACGATGGCGGCGTCGATGCCGCGGTCCACGGCCTCGCCCAGGAACTCGAGCGCCTGGGCCAGCTCCCGGGGTTTGAAGAGAATGTTGAAGGTGAGGTAGATGCGGCGGCCGCGCTCGTGGGCCAGCCGGCAGGCCTCCTCGACCTCGTCCAGCGAGAGCTGCGCCCCCTCGTCGCGCGCGTTCCAGCGCTCGGCGCCCAGATAGACGGCGTCCGCGCCGTTGGCGAGCGCGGCGCGGACGGCGTCGAGCGACCCCGCGGGGGCGAGCAGCTCGGGGACGCTGGGGTTCGACACTACGGCTTGGTGACCTTGAAGTGGGTCACGATCCCCTCGGTGTTGTGCGCGAAGCGGATGCCGTACACGCCGTCGAGGGACTTGAGTTTGCCCGGGCCCACGACCTGCGCCCTGGTGTAGGTCGCGACCGTGGTGCCGTTGATGATGCACGAGACCTTGTCGCCGCTGACCCGCATGGCGACGTCCTGCGTGACCGGCTTGCCCGGCCCGGCGGCCCGGTGCACCGCGGCGTTCTCCTCGCCCTCGCGCCCGTTCATCTGGAAGGGACGCGGGCCGAAGCCGCGCACGATGAAGTACCCGTTGCCGTACGCCTCGCAGTAGAGCAGCGTGCCGTTGGCGGTGCCCAGGTCGTTGCCCGCGATGAACACGCCGTACGGATGCGGGTGGTCGTTCAGGTTCATGAACTTGGGCTCGGTGAACGTGGCCGAGACCGTGTAGTCCCCGCTCGCCGTGTTGGCCGGGTCCCAATACGTCGTGGCCGGACCGGTGGTGACGTGGTAGCTGTCGCCCTCCTTGTCGAATTTCGCGTCGTTCACCGTGTTGCCGCGGCGGGCCTCCTGGGCGTCCACGCGGCCGGTCCAGCCGGGGGCGTGGACGCCGCCGCCGGCGATCTTGCGGGACGTCTCCATTCCCTGGGAACGGGCGGTGTTCGGCAGGGCGGCGAGGACGGTGGCCGCGAGCACGGCCGGGATGATGCGGGTCATCGGAGTGCCTCTCGTCGAATGGTATGAACTAGGACCATACGCGGCCCGGTCGGTTCCGACCATGGCCCGGATGTCAGGAATTGGTCTCGGTGGGCTCGTCGGTGGTCTCTTCGGGGCGGCCGTCGATGCGATCCTTGAGCGACGCCGGGAGGAGGCGGAGCAGCAGGGCGACGCCGAGCACGATCATCCCGGCCAGGCGCACGTTGGCGATATCGGCCCGGGCCCCGTACCCCCAGATCACGATGCCGATGGCCGCGAGGACCAGCTTGATCAGGGTGAGCCGGTGCATCAGGCGGGGGGCAGGCCGGCGGCGCGTGCTTCGGCGTCTGGCACGTCGAGCACCAGCCGGAGGAGCGCGGTGGAGTACACCTTGCCCTGGGCGTCGGTCTTGAGCGACTGCGTGCCGCCGCCGTCCAGCGCACCATGCAGCAGGAAGTTGAGCGCGTGGAGGTTGGGCAGCTCGAACCGTTCCACGCCGCCGGTGATGATGCCGCGGAAGTGCTCGGCGACGCGGTCGCGGGTGAGGTGCGTGGCGAGCACCGGGTACCACTCCGGCTTGAGCGCGATCACGCCGACGTTGGCGGTGTCGCCCTTGTCGCCCGAGCGGGCGTGCGCGATGTCGAGGAGTCGGACGCGCATCAGAGGATCTCCACCTTCGTCTGGACGACGGTCTTGTCGATGAGGGCGGGCCAGTAGGCCACGATCTCCTCGACCTTGGGGCGGCCGGCGGCGAATCCGGTCACGCTCGGCGGTCCGTTGAGGACGAGCGGCACGATCTCGCGGGTGAACCGCTCGACCATGGCGCGGTCGTGCCCGCGCACGCCGATCCGGAACTGGACTTCGGGAGCGTCGTGGCCGGCGTCCCCCGCGAGGCGGCCGTGTGTGGCGTCGGCGCCCACGAACTCGGTGAGGATCTGGTCGAAGCGCAGTCCCAGCCGGTCGAGCCGCTCGCGGAGCACGCGGTCGGCGAGCTGCGCCTTCTCGAGCGCGTCGGGCCAGGCGTACACGAGCGAGCCCACGGCCTTGAATCCGTCGCGGTAGGCGATCGAGACCTTCAGCTTGTCGGTGGGCGCGCGTCCCTCGATGCCGAACACCCGGACGCGGTCCTCGCCCGCCTGCTCCAGGTGAATGGACGAGAAATCGGCCACCACGTCGGGCGTGATGTACGACTTCGGGTCGCCCATCTCGTACACGAGCTGCTCGGACACCGACGGCACGTTGATCCACCCGCCGGTGTTCGGGTGCTTGGTGACGAAGAAGGTGCCGTCCTCGTGCCCCTCGATGATCGGGTAGCCGACGTTGCCCAGGTCGGGCACGTCGCGCCAGTGGTAGAGGCAGTTGCCGCCGGAGCACTGGGCACCGCACTCGATGATGTGGCCGGCGATGATGCCGGCGGCGAGGCGGTTCCAGTCGGTGGCGCCCCAGCCGAACTCGAAGCGCAGCGGCGCCATGGTGAGCGCGGTGTCGGTCGAGCGGCCGGTGACGACGATGTTGGCCCCGCGCGAGAGCGCCTCGACGATCGGCATCGAGCCGATGTAGGCGTTGGCGGAGAGCACGCGGTCGCGCACCGTGGACAGCGGCTCGCCGGTTTCCATGTTGGCCAGGGCGTGCCCTTCGGCCATCAGCGCATCGAGGCGCGGCAGGAGGTCGTCGCCGGTGATGACGCCGACCCTGACCTTGTCGGCCGCGCCGGCCTTCGCGGCCACGGCGCGCACGGCGGCGGCGCAGGCCGGCGGGTTCACCCCGCCGGCGTTGGCGATCACGCGCACGCCGCGGTCGGCGACCGCGGGGAGCAGACTCTCCACGGCGCCGATGAAGTCCCGGGCGTAGCCCATGTGGGGGTCACGCTCCTTCTGCTTCTGC
>JBJKPA010000497.1:0-2673 GCA_046706905.1 Gemmatimonadaceae bacterium | reverse complement strand
ACGAGGTAGCCGAGCGACTTGCCGATGCCGGTGCCCGCCTCGAGCAGGGCGATGCCGCCGTCGTTGTACGCCTGGGCGACGAGCTGCGCCATCTCGCGCTGCGGCGGGCGGTCCTCGTAGCGCTGGTGGAGGTGGGCAATGCGCCCGCGCGGACCGAGGTCGCGCTCGAGGGCGTCGAGGTCGAGCGCCTTCGTTTCGGGCGCGCGCGGGACCTCGACCACGACGTAGAGCCGGGTGGCCTCGTTGTCCACGATCGCGAAGCCGATGCCGTCGTCGTGCAGCCGCGCGGCCACGGCGAGGTCGGCGTCGGAGGGATCGAGCAGCCCCGACGGGTGGTTGTGGACCAGCATCTCGCCGCGCTGCGCGAATCCGGGCAGGGCGAGCACGCTGGTCACGTCGCCGCGGGCCACGACGCGGGCGGTCTGGAGCACGCCCTCGGCATCCTCGGTGCAGACGAAGCAGATCTCGCGTCCGCCGGAGAGCGAGATCGCGGCGCGCAGGGCGGCGGCGACCTTGGGGCTCAGGCGGGCGTGGGGGCCGGGCGGCATCCGCTAAAACTAGCCCAAGCCGCGGGCGGCGTCAGAACCGTTTGAGCACCGAGAGCGTGAACGTGCGCGGCTGGCCGGGCACGCGCTCCTGCACGTCGGGGTAGACGAGGTTGAACAGGTTCGAGACCTTGGCCTGGAGCACCGTGCCGTGGATCTCGTAGTTGCCGCGGAGGTCCACGAGGGTGATGTCGGAGCGCGGATCGAGCGGGTAGACGAGCACCGACGCGATACGGCTCCGATAGCGCACGTCCACGCCGGCCAGTCCGCCCAGGACGTCGACGGAGAGCGTGGCGTTGTGACGCGAGCGGTAGGGCAGCCACTGGTGCGTGTCGAGGTCGATCGGGTCGAGGTACATGTACGTGAGGTGCGCGTCGAGGATGCCGGGCACGATCGCGTCGTCGAGGCCGGCGTCGAGCCCGCGGATGCGGGCGCGCTGGACGTTGCGGAACTGGAAGACGAACACCGAGTCGGGCGCCGCCGTGGGGCCGATGAGGTCGTGGTACACGCTCTCGAACAGCGCCGCGTCGAGGCGGGCGCCGCGCCAGAGGCCGGCGTTGACGCCGACCTCGCCCGACACGGCGTTCTCGCCGTGCAGGTTGGGGTTGGGGATCACGCGGTAGCCGAACTGCACCGCCGACACGAACTGCTCGATGGCGCTGGGCGCGCGGTAGCCCCGCCCCACCGAGGCGCGGAGGGTGACGCGCGGCGACAGCAGGTAGCGCAGCGCGAGCTTGGGATTGAGCGAGGTCTCGGCGCTCGACTCGGTGGTGCTGTGGTAGTCCACGCGGGCGCCGATCGTGGCCCGGAGCTTCTGCGTGAGCGTCCACTGGTCCTGCGCGTAGACGCCGAGGTCGCGGAGCGTGGGCGTGCCGAGGAAGTTGGAGCGCAGCGTGGTGAGCGCGCCGTCCACGCCGGTCACGATCGCGTGGGCGTCGTTCGGCTCGAGGTCGAGCTGCACCGAGGCGCCGCCGCGCCAGGCCCGGTGGTAGTCCTGGTCGGTGTGGAAGTAGTCCTGGTTGCCGTTGTAGCTCAGCGACGGGCTCACCTTGAGCACGGCCTTCGATCCGACGATGGGCGTGAGCGTGCCGCCGGCATACAGGGTTTCATATACCGCGCGGTCGCCCAGATACTGGGAGTCCACCTCGAACGGCTGGCTCCCCGACCGCCAGGACAGGAAGTTGCCGGCGTCGTTGCGCGACCAGATCGCGTAGCCGTCCCACGGGTGGGCGCTGCCGGGCCGCGAGGTGACCTTGGTGCGCAGGAACCAGCGCGCGTAGTTGCCGTTCTGCGTCGCGCCGTCGGACGCCTCGCGCGATGCCGCCACGCGCACGCCCACGCCGCCGAACACCTGGGAATGCTGCATCTCCACGCCGTCGGCGGTGGGTGCGTGGGCGGCGAACTGATACTGGTCCGGCACCTGGATGTAGTCGTAGTGTGCGCGGATCACGGTCGAGGGCTCGCTCCCGATGGGCGAGGTGATGATGTTGGCCACGCCCCCCAGCGCGTTGCTCCCGTAGACGGCCGAGTAGGCGCCCTTGATCACCTCCACCCGCTCGACGTCGAGCAGGGGGAGCGCCTCCCAGATGATCTCGCCGCCGTCGGCGCTGAGCATCGGGTGTCCGTCGAGCAGCATCAGCACGCGGCTCCCCACGCCGGCCGCGGTGCCCGTGCTGCCGCGGATGTCCATCTGCCCCGGTCCGTTGAAGGTCACGCCGGGCACGTACGGCAGGGCGCCCTCGATGTTGGACACGTCGTGGTCCATCAGCTCCGATGCCGGGAGCGACGCCACGCTCACCGCCGCCTCGCTGGCCTGCTCGGGGCGCCGGTTCGCCGTGATCACCACGGGCGCGATGGCAAGCGGCGACGGCGCGAGCCGCACGGCCACCTCGCGGGTCGCGCCCACGCCGACGTCCACGCGCACGGTGTCGGTGGCGTAGCCGATGGCAAGCACGTGCAGGGTGACGGGGCCGGCCGGCACGCCGGCGAGGCGGAAGTGCCCGCGATCGTCGGTGGCCGCGCCGAGAAGCGTGCCCGGCACGAGCACGGTCGCCCCGACCACGGCGGAATCGGTGTGCGCGTCGCGCACCACGCCGGTCACCTTGCCCTGCTGGGCGCGGGCCGGCAC
>JBJKPA010000496.1:0-2910 GCA_046706905.1 Gemmatimonadaceae bacterium | reverse complement strand
GGCGCCGACTCCGGCGGCGGCGCGCCGGGCGTGGGCCGTGCGGCTCTTCCTCGCGATTAACTTCGACGCCGCCACCCGGCGCGCGGTGCACGACGCCGCGGGCCCGCTGCGCGCCGCCGCGCCGGATCTGGCCTGGGTGGACGAGACGCGTCTGCACCTCACGCTGAAGTTCCTCGACGAGCAGCCGGAAACGGCGGTGCCGGCGATCGTGGCCGCGATGGACGCGGTGACGGCGCGCCATGCCGCCGTCCCGTCGGCGTTGGAGGAATTCGGAGCCTTCCCAAACTTTCGCCGGCCGCGCGTCGTATGGATCGGCATGCGCGCCGATCCGCGGCTGGAACTGCTGCACCACGACGTGGAGGTGGCCTGGGAGGCGCTGGGCGTTCCGGTGGAAGGCCGGCCCTTCCGGCCCCACGTGACGCTGGCCCGCGTCAAGCAGCACGACGCCAGCGCGCTGCGCGCGCTGGCCCGCGAGGCGGAGCACGCCGACGGCGTGCACTTCCCGATCACGGTCGATCGCGTCGACCTCATGCGCAGTACGCTCGCCCCCGGCGGACCGGTGTACGAGCGGCTGCACTCCTCACCTCTTCGAGACCACTGACCCATGGGATGCCTCGCCCGGCTCGGCTGTCTGGTGATGATCGTGCTCCTCGGCTTCGTGGCGTGGATCACGCGCGATCGGTGGACCGGCTACTTCCATGCCGGCCCGCCGGCCACGGCGACCGCTCCCGTGCACTGGGAGCCGCTCACGCTGGCCGGCGCGAAGCGCGCCGAGGCGGCGCTCGACACGCTGCGCACGCTGCAGGGGCCCGTGTTCCAGAACGTGGCGCCGGGCGACGCGTCGGCGTACGTGGTGCAGGTGCTCGTCGGCCGGCTCCCCGACGAGTCGGACAGCGCCGAGGCGGCGGTGGTGGGCGACGAGCTGTGGGTGCGGGCCCGGGTGCACGTGAAGGCGCTGGGCGGCTCCAACGTGCTCGGCTCGATCGCCGCGGCGCTGGCCGATCGCGAGCGGCTGACGCTCGCCGGCACCTTCCACGTCGTGAAGCCGGGGCTGACCGAGTATCAGGTGAAGCAAATGGCGATCGGGAAGGTCCGCGTGCCGGGGCCGATCGTGCCCAAGGTGCTCGCCCGGCTGTCGCACGGCGCGCACCTGGACAGCGTGAGCGCCGACGCGCTGGCCATTCCGACGCCCAGGTATCTCGTGGACATCCGGGTGACGGAGGGGCATCTCACGCTGTACAAGGGCACGCCGTGAGCGGCGCGCGGGCGTTGGCGTGCTCCGCACGGGCGGATAGCTTTCCCGCATGACCCCCGCCCGGCCCCTCGCATGAGCCGCCGCATTCTCATCGTCGACGACGAGGAGGGCATCCGGGGCGCACTCACGCAGCTGCTCGAATTCGAGGGCTACGACGTGCGCTCGGAGCCCAACGCGGCCGACGGCATTGCCGAGTACCGGCGGTGGAAGCCGCAGCTCGTCTTTCTCGACGTGAAGATGGCGGGGATGGACGGGCTGGAGGCGCTGCGCCGGCTGCGCGAGCTCGATCCGGCAGCGGTGGTCGTGATGATCAGCGGCCACGCCACGATCCAGACGGCGGTCGAGGCGACGCAGCTCGGGGCCTACGACATCCTCGAGAAGCCGCTCGACACCGACCGCATCCTGGTCACGCTGCGCAACGCGCTGTCGCACCTCGAGCTGCACGAGGAGAACACGCGGCTGCGCGAGACGATCGAGTCGCGCTACGAGATCGTGGGCCGCTCGGCGGCGATCCGCGGCGTGATCGACAAGATCGAGCGCGTGGCGGCGACGCCGGCGCGCGTGCTGATCATGGGCGAGAACGGCACGGGCAAGGAATTGGTGGCCCGCGCGATCCACCGCCAGTCTCCGCGGGCCGCCAGGCCGTTCGTCGAGGTGAACTGCGCGGCGATCCCGTCGGAGCTGATCGAGAGCGAGCTGTTCGGCCACATGAAGGGCTCGTTCACCGGCGCCGTGGCCGACCGGGCGGGGAAGTTCGAGCAGGCCAACGGGGGCACGCTCTTCCTGGACGAGATCGGGGACATGAGCCTCGCCGCGCAGGCCAAGGTGTTGCGCGTGCTCCAGGACGGTGTGGTGACCCGGATCGGGGGCGCGCGGCCCGTGTCGGTGGACGTGCGCGTCCTCGCGGCGACCAACAAGAACCTGGAGGCGGAGATCGCCGCCGGCCGGTTCCGCGACGACCTCTACTACCGGCTCAACGTGGTGCCGGTGCACGTGCCCGCGCTGCGCGAGCGGCGCGAGGTCATCCCGCTGCTCGTGGCCTACTTCACGGCCGTGCTCACCGAGCGCGAGGGGGTGCCGCCGCGGAGCTTCGATCCCGAGGCCGTGCAGCGGCTGGCCGAGCGCGAGTGGCCCGGGAACGTGCGCGAGCTGCGCAACACGATCGAGCGGCTGCTCATCCTGGCGGCCGCGGCGCGAGTGACCGCCGCCGACGTGGAGCGGCTGGCCGCGCCCGACGGCGAGGAGCCGGCGGGGGCGGAGCTGGGCGCGATCCTGCAGTGCCGGACCTTCGAGGAGTTCAAGCACGCGGCGGAGCGGGCATTTCTGCGCGCCAAGCTGCGGGCGTACGACTGGAACGTGTCGGAAACGGCGCGCGGGCTGGAGATGCCGCGCTCCAACCTCTATAAGAAGATCGAGCGGTACGGGCTGAGCCGCGATTCGGCGGACTGAGCGGCCGCGATCCAAGGAGCCACCGTGGCGGACCGAGACTGGGGCAAGGAGCTGGCCAAGATCGACAAGCAGCTGGGCGCCATGTCCGACGAGGAGCTGGCGGCCAAGTCGTCCCCGCCGGCCAAGGGCGGCGGGGAGCCGCGTAAGACCGGCAACGCGCCGCCGGCGCCGCCCCCCGCCAAGGGCGCCGCGAAGACCGCCGCGGC
>JBJKPA010000495.1:0-11865 GCA_046706905.1 Gemmatimonadaceae bacterium | reverse complement strand
GCGGAGATCTGGGCGTCGAGCGCGCGCCGGGCGGAGACCGGGGGCGGCGGGATGCGGGTGGCGCGGACGACGCGGACACCGGCGCCCAAGGAGATCACGGCGCTCAGGAAGACGAGGGCTTTGCGTTCGGTGGGGGTGGGCACGGAACGACGATGGGGCTCCGTGCGGGGGCGAGCATCATCGATTCAATGCGAGGGCAATCGAAAACGCGGAGATCCGAAACAGAAGGCAGAGGGCCGGCGGCTGAGAGCCGTCAGCCGTCGGCAACGACGACGGGACCCCACGCTGCTCGTCCGGACGTGCAGAGGGAGGTCCCGTGTGCAGTTCTGGCCAACAGCCGACGGCTGACAGCTACCCGCTCTCAGCCTTCTGTTGCCGTTGTCGCCGTTTCTATTTGCTGGTCACCAACTTGACCGCGACGTCGCCCACGATCTGAAGACTCGCCGCCGAGACCTTGTCCGGCGTGTCCTGCATCGTGTGATGCCAGCCCTCGGGGTACTGCGCCGTCTTGGGCCCGTAGTCGTAATCGATCACATCGATCATGTGGAGCCCGTTGTCGAGGAACGGGACGTGGTCGTCGATCAGCGTCTCGCCGGTCTGTGGGATGAAATACTTGCTGTAGCCGAGCTGCTTGGCGGTGTTCCACACCAGCGACACGACCTCGGGGGCGTCGGCCACCGAGTTCCCTTCCTCGTAGATGTCCAGATTCTTGTCGCCGATCATGTCCCAGAGGATGCCGTAGAGCGGCAGGCTGTCCTTGGACATGTGGCGGGCGTAGTACGTGGAGCCGATGAGGACGTTCGGATTGCTCGCCGTGTCCGAGTAGGTATTGAAGTCCCCGTAGTCCTCGCCGTCCACGAACAGGAGGTCCACGCCCACGGTGGGCGGGGTCTTCTTGAGCGCGGCGGCGACCTGGAGCAGGAGCGCGACGCCGGAGGCGCCGTCGTTGGCGCCGGGGATCGGCTTGGTGCGGTTGCCGATGATCGGGTCGTTGTCGGCGGTGGGGCGCGTGTCCCAGTGCGTCACGTAGAGCACGCGCTGCGGATTGGACGGCGCGATGTGGGCGATGATGTTGCGCATCGGGATCGTGTCGCCCTTGGGGGTGACGTGCTTCCAGCGCTGCTGCGTCACGGAGTCGCCGAGCTGCCTGAGGGTGGCGACGATCCAGTCGCCGGTCTTCGTCCAGCCGGCGGTGCCGGGAACGCGCGGGCCGAAGTCGACCTGCGTCTTGACCATCGCGTAGGCGGCGGCCCCGTCGAAGTCGGTGCGTGGCCCGCGGAAGCGGTCGCACGACGACAGGGTGAGCACGGCGAGGCACGCCACGAGAAGCATTCGCACGAGCGGATAGGCGGTGTCGGGGAATGGAGCGTGTGGGGGACACGCCAGTATACACGGCCCGCGCCGATGCGCGCCATTCCCGCGCGACCCGGGCATCAAGAACACTGGAACTGCCGACGAGACGGACGGGGCGGATGAGACGGGTACGGCAACTGCATGATAAGGGGGCTTCAGGGGAGGACTCGGCCCGCCGGGTGAAACGAGTCTTCCCCTGAAGCCCCAATTTTTCATCCGTATCGTCCGGCAGTTGTCCGGATCATCTGCAGTTCAAGAGTTCTTGATGCCGGGACCGCGCGACGCAACGGAATCGCGGCCCGCTCCGTATCTTCATCGTGCCATCGGCACTTCCCCCTGCCGACACGCTCGGCCCCTCATCCCTGCGAGGAGCGACGTTGAAATCGCGATTCTCCCGCTTCGTCACGGCCGCCGCGCTCGCGCTGGCGCCGTTCGTGTTCGCCGCCGCGCCCGCCGCGGCCCAGAGTGTTTCCGGCACCGTGCGCGCCGGCGGCCAGCCGGTCGTCGGAGCCACCGTGCAGCTCCTGGAGCTGGACCGCACCGAGCGCACCGATGCCGCGGGCCGGTTCCGGTTCCGTGACGTCGTGCCCGGCACGTACCGCATCTTCGTGGGGCTCCTCGGCTACGCCGCGGTCACCGATACGGTGCAGGTGACGACCGGCGATGTGACGGCGTCGTTCGATCTCAAGCAGTCCGCGATTCCGCTCGAGCAGATCGTCGTTTCGGCGTCTCCCACCGCGCGGCCGGCCGACGAGCAGTACCAGTCGGCGGAGTCCAAGTCGCAGATCGAATTCGACAACAGCGCGGGCACGAGCTTCGCCGAGAAGATCTCCGATCTCCCGGGCGTCGCGGTGCGCAGCAACGGCTCGGCCCCGTCGCGTCCGATTCTCCGCGGCCTGGGCGACAACGAGGTGCTGGTGCTGGAGAACGGGCTGCGCATGGGCGACATCGCGACCTACGATCCGGCCCACGCGACACCGATCGACGCGATGAGCATCCAGCAGATCGACGTCGTGCGCGGTCCGGCGTCCATCCTCTACGGGCCGAACACCATCGGCGGCCTCGTGAACGTGATCACCAACCTCGTGCCCACCGCGTCCGACCATCCGCTCACCGGCACGGTGGCGGTCGAGGGCAACTCGGTGAGCAACGAGTACTCGGGCTACTTCAACAACATCTACACGAACGGCGGCTCGGCCTTCCGCGTGTCGGCGGGCGCGCTGCACGCCGGCGACGTGGGGATCCCGAAGGGGACGTACACCGATCCGGGCACGGGCGCGCAGTTCGTGCTGAGCCACATCCCGCAGTCCGACGATCGCAGCGCCCAGGGCGGCGCCGGGTATTCCTACACGGGCGACTTCGGCATGGTCGGGATCGGCGCCAACCACTACGAGATGAACTACGGGATCCCGGGCGTGCCGCCCAATCCCGACTGGGCCACCGTGCCGCCCACGACGTCGCGCATCTCGCAGCAGCGGAACACGGTGGAGTTCCGGAGCCTGTTCAACACCGACGGCTCGTGGCTGCAGCGCATCTTCGCCAACGCCAGCTACAACAACTACAACCACTCGGAGTTTCCCACCCAGCAGGACGCGTCGGGGGTGTCCGATCCGCAGGCGAATCACTTCCACAAGACCGAATTCAACGGCGTGGTCCAGCTCCAGCAGCGCCCGGTGGGCGGGCTGAGCGGCACGATCGGGTTGTATTCCGACCTCCAGGCGATGACGATCTCCGGCGACCAGCCGCTGGGGCCGAACTCGACGACGAGCGACCTGGCCGCGTACCTGTACGAGGAGTACCGGGCGGGGCCGGACACGCGCCTCCAGGCCGCGGTGCGGTACGACTTCAACGCGATCCAGACGGACCCGTACCCGCAGTCCACCGACTCGGTGTTCCGGACGCTGAACGCATCGCGCCGGCACGGCGCGTTCACGGCGTCGGTGGGCGCGGTGCAGGATCTCAGCTCGCACCTGATCGGGACGTTCAGCGTCGCGCGGTCGTTCCGCGCGCCCACGGTGCAGGAGCTGTTCGCCAACGGGCTCGACGCGCCGAGCGGCACGTACTCGATCGGCTCGGCGGACCTCAAGCCCGAGACGGGGCTGGGGTTCGACGCCTCGCTCAAGGGCGACTTCGGCAACGTGACGTTCGAGCTGTCGCCGTACGCGAACTTCCTGGACCACTACATCTACGCGTTCCTGCGCGGCGACACGATCCAGGACTTCCCGGTGCGGCAGTTCGCGGCCACGACGGCGCGGCTGTACGGCTACGAGGCGTCGGCGACGGTGCAGCTCGCGCCGCACTGGGCGTTGCGGGGAAGCTCCGACTACGTGAACGCGCAGGACACGCGGGCCAACGAGCCGCTGCCCTTCATCCCGCCGCTGCGCGGGCTGCTGCGCGCCACGTACCAGAACGAGCGCTACAACGGGATGATCGAGGTGCGCGGGGCGGCGGCGCAGAACCGGCTGGGCGACGGCGACACGCCGACGGCGGGCTACGCGCTGCTCAACCTTGGGATCGGCATGCGGCTCGTGCAGGGCGGGCTGGTCTCGAACATCAGCCTGCACGTGGACAACGCGCTGAACACGCTGTACCGCGACAACCTGTCGGTGATCAAGGACTTCGTGCCGCAGCCCGGGCGCGGGATCCGGCTCAACTACGAGCTGCTGTATTAGCGCGCCGGGCGGGGATCAAGAACGGAGCGTATGAACGGCGGACGAGCCGGACGACTGCCGGACGACTGCCGGACGACTGCCGGACGAAACGGGTACTGCAACTGCAGGAACCAGGGGGCTTCAGGGAGAGACTCGGCGCGCCCGGCGAACCGATCTTCCCCGGAAGCCCCCATTTTCATCTCCGCAACTGCTTGACTCTGGGGGCTTCAGGGTGAGGCCCGGCGCGCCCGGCGAACCGATCTTCCCCTGAAGTCCCCTGGTCATGCCGTTGCGGTTGTAGTGGTAGTACCCGTCTCGTCCGGATCGTCCGGATCATCTGCAGTTCATCCTCTTCGCCCTTGATGCCGGCTCAGCGCAACGGTCCGCTGGCGAACTGGATCTGCAGGATCGTGGACAGCACGAACTGGTTGAGCCGCAGGTTGAGGTTGTTGTCGTAGGTGATGATGCGCGACACCTGGAAGGTGAACTGCATCGTCTGCGACAGATCCGTGTCGGCGTTGAGGTTGATCGCCGAGCGGCCGAGGTCCACGAGCCGGCTCTTGGCGCTCCCGTCGTCGGCGTAGACGTAGCTCAGCGTGCGGCTCTGCTGCAGCCCGAACCGCGCCCGCACCGCGTTCCGGATGCCGAGCCCCCACGACGCGGGGATCCGGAACGACCGCCCGATGTCCACGTTCACGTCCTCGCTGCGCCCGCGGGCGTAGCTCCCGGGAAGCGAGTCGATGCGCTGGGTGAGCGTGTAGCCGCCCGCCGTGCTCAACCCCCCGACGGTCCAGTTGATGCTCGCGCTCACCGGATACGAGTACACCCAGGCGCGGCTCAGGTCGGGCGCCACGGTGTTCAGGTCGGAGAGCAGCGTGGCCGTGGCCACCGAGCGCGTGTAGCCGGCGTTGGCGCCGATCGCCGTGATCCACGGCATCGGGTTGGCCGCCGTGGGATGCCAGTTCCAGCGCAGGTTGAAGTCGGGGAAGGTCGTCGTGCGCCCGCTCACCTGCCCCTGCGTGTTGTCCAGCCGGCGGATCCAGTTCTGGTTGTCCACCAGCCGGAAGCGGTTGATGAACGCGACCCCGAACGGGAGCGTGAGCGCGAAGTTCGCCGTCCACGTGCCGGTGAACCCGGCGGTGGACGCCGGCACGCCGTTCACGTACCGGTAGCCGCCCACGTTGCCCAGGCCGAGCTGCAGGGCCAGCGACCCGTCGGTGGGCGCGCCGTCCAGCGCCGCGATCAGACTCCGCGAATAGTTCACGTCGATCGGCGAGAAGATCCGGCTCACGCGCCGGGTGAGCGCCGTGTCTCCCGAGTAGGCGGCGAACAGGCGGCCGAGGTCGATCGCGGCCCCCAGCCCCAGCGTCTGCGACGCCGTGATCCGCGCCGGCAGCACGTAGTGCCCGGCGCTGTCGGTGGGCAGGAGGAGCAGCGACTGCGAGTTGGGATCCCGCAGCATGCCGTACTGCGTGCCGAAGTCGAACCGCGGCTTGATCCACGCCGAGAGCTGCGGCGCGAAGTGGATGTCCGAATCCATGCTCCGCTGGCGCTCCATGCCGACGTCCATGCCGAACAGGCGCCGCCGGTCGGCGCCGGCGAGCAGGCCGGAGGCGTTCGAGTCGCCGTACTGGCGGAGGTCGCGCAGGCTCATCACGTCCCAGCGCGCCGAGAGCGCGCCGGTGGGGCGGAACGCGATCGCCACGCCGTTGCGCCAGAAGCGGTCGAGGGCGAGCGACTGCGCGGCGGTGTCGGCGGTGAGCGTCGAGGGGTCGAGGTAGGAGCTGCGGCGGTCGTCGTTGTGCGTGATGCCGGTGGTGAGGCGGAACTCGGTGGGATGCCAGTTGAAGGCCTCGTGCTGCAGCGCGGTCACGGGGCCGCCCTGCATCCAGCCGGGCAGCGCGCCGAGCGCGCCGCGCATCCAGCCGGGGAGCGGCGCGGGCCGTGCGTTGTCGCCGGAGATCTCGTACACGAGTCCCACGTCGAGGTGGTTGCTGGTCCCCGTCGTGTACTCGTTCCGCGTGTCGCCGGTGGTGAGCGTGGTCGTGGCGGAGAGGTGGTTGAGCACGGGCGCGAGCGGCGTCCCGGTGATCGGCCGGTCGGCGCGGATGGTCAGCGAATAGGTCGTGAGCGCGTCGCGCGGGGTGCGGAGCCCGCCGATGCCGGCGCCCAGGAGGTCGGTGCCGCCCAGGAACTGGGGCGCCGAGGTGGACACGACGCGGTCCACGGTGAGCGGCGCGGCGAGGTTGAAGCGGTCGGGGAGGAGCTTCTCGAGGTGCACCGTGCCGCCGATCTCGAGCGTGCGGTCGTCCTGGAACGACGGCTGCTCGCCGAGCTGGCGGAAGTTGGGGTCGCGCCGCAGGAGGTTGACGCGGAACTGGCCCAGGTCGCCGGCGTCGAGCTGGGCGCCGATCTGGCTGGCGTAGCCGGTGGCGTTGACGACGTTGGCGAGGCGGATGTCGTCCACCCACAGCTCGAGCGTGTCGCCGGGCACGATCGCCGTGGGGCCGCCGCCCGAGCCCACGCGCACGATGCCCACGGCCATCTCCTGCACGGCGGCGAGGTTGGGCGGGGTGACGCCGGGCTCCACGGTGTACACCATGTAGCCGTCGCTGCACGCCGCGTAGCGGTGCGTGGCGCTCCCCACGGGGAGCCCCGAGGCGACGATCATCGCCGAGTCCACGCCGGTGCAGGCCAGCGAGTCGGCGCCCGCGCCGCCGTGCAGATACGCGTTCTGCAATTGGCTCCGGAGGGCGAAGAAGCGGTTGAAGTCCACCGTGATCTCGGGCAGCCACGCGCTCTGCCCCTGCCCCGCGTTCACCGGCGTGCGGTAGAGATAGAAGTTGTTCTCGTCGCGCCCCATCTTCACGTACATCTGGAGCTCGCCGTCGGTGCCCCAGCCGTGGCCCCGCCCGCGCCCCCAGAGCCGGAGCTGCTGGTACCCCATGAAGTCCTGCTGGCCGGCCGGGAACCGGTAGTACGCCTCGGCGCGGCCGTAGAGGGGGAGCCCGCCGGCCTGGATGCGCAGCGACTGCTCGTTGATCTGCACGCTGGTCGGCGCGTACTGCGCGGCGCGGGTGTCGGCCTGGTTGGTGACCCCCGGCGGCGACTGGTAGAGCAGCCCGGTGGTCGAGTCCTGGTCCGCCGTGCCGACGAGCGAGGTGATCACGTAGCCGCCCGCGTCGTCGTCGCCGGCGATGCCGGCGATCGCCTGCCCGGTGCGGGCGAGCCAGGGGGCGCCGACGAGCTGCAGGCGGTCGATCGGGAGCTGGACGAACTGGTCGTCGGGGGTGCCGGTGCCCGAGACCATCGTGATGCGGAGCGCCTTCATGCGGCGGCGCTCGACGAGGCCGTTGGAATCGGCCGGCGAGTTGAACGGGACGCGGACCAGCACCCACTCCTTGCGCACGTGGCCGACCACGCCGCCCGCCGTGTCGGCGACCAGCGCCGTGCCGCCCACGCGGCTGTAGGTGGACGGGTCGCTCAGGTCCACGACGTAGCGCAGGATGCCCTCGTCCTCACGGTGGGCGCTGTCGTAGTTGAGCACGCCGTTCTGATCGATGTCCTCCTCGTCGAGGCGGCCGTTGCCCACCGTGCAGTTGGCGTTGGTGTCGCCCAGCGGGAGGATGGCGCGGTAGAGGGCGTGGCAGACGGCGTACTTGTACTCGACGTGCGCGGCGCCGTTCTGGTCCACGACGACGATCGAGTCGGCGACGTCGCCGGGGAGGCCGGTGTCGTTGACGTCCAGGTTGAAGGCGCGCGTGAACGGGTCGGGCTCGCTGTCCAGGCGATCCAGCCCCTGCACCCGGCGGCCGGCGTACACGCTGTCCACCCCGCCCCCGGGCCGCGGGCGCAGGTAGAGCGTCTCCGGCGAGAACGTGTACGAATTCTCGGATACGTCGCCGACGTCGATGATGAGCGTGGGGTTCTGGTCGCGGTTCACGACGCTCGTGTCGACCAGGGTCCAGAACTGGAGGTACTCGGCGTTGGTGAGGTCGAGCCCGGTGGGGCTGAGCACCGTGCGGATGGAGCGGAAACGCCGCCCCGCCGGCATGCCCGAGAGCCGCCACTGGTAGGTGTCGGTGGCCCGGTTGAACGCCCCGCCGATGTCCAGCGGGTAGAGGGTCATCCAGAGCATCGTCTCGGGCGCCGCGAACCCCGACCCGGAGAGCGCCACGCGCGGGTCGATCTGGCTGATCGTGTAGGCCACCTGCTGCCCGTCGGCCCCCGTGCCGTTGTTCTGCCAGGCCATCGTCGCCATGCGCGACGGGTCGAGCACGCCGGCCAGCCCGGCGGGCAGCGTGTGCCCCAGCGCCGGCAGGCTGGAGTAGTACCAGAGCGCGTCGGAGAGGTTGACGTCGATCCCCCCCGTGCCCTCGAACGACTCGATGTACGCCTGCTGGTTGGCGTTCTGCAGCGGGTGGCTGGCGGCCAGCTCGCCGGTCACGGTGAGCCGCGAGGGGTGTTTGGCGTCGCTCGCCCCCAGGCGGTGGAGCGCGCTGGTGAGCGCGGGGAGCTGCCACGCGAACTGCCCGTTCACGCCGGCCACCAGCGACGCCGCCGGCTCGAAGCCGAGCTGCGGCCGCGTGAACGCCGAGCTCTGCGACTGCGAGATGGCCGTGAAGTGGACCGCGCCGTGGGGGAGCGGGAGCGCCGTCGTGAGGCCGAAGATGTTGGTCGGCGTGGGCGCGAACAGCGGGTTCTCCTCGTACCGCACGCTCACCGTGCGCCGGCGGTTGAACAGCGTGTCGGGCCGGAAGAAGGTGACGCGGCCCAGGTCGTAGTCGATGCGGTAGTCCACGTCCCGGGTGAGGGGCACGCCGTCGAGCAGGATGCGCTCCGACCCGCGGCGGATCTGCACCGAGCCCAGCGCGATCGTGCCCTGCTCGGCGTTGTCGCGCGTTTCGTACTGCACGCGCATCCAGTACACCGACGCCGGGTGGCGGTTGGACGACACGAGGTAGTCGTCCGGGGTGGTGTAGATCGCGTCGTTGCTCGGGTTGCCGGCCGCGACCAGCCCCGAGTCGCGCTCGGCGAACGGGCGCAGCGAAGGCATCACGAGGTAGTAGTCGTGGATGATCTTCGTGCTGCCGGCGAGGCGCGGGTCGCCGGCGCCCGCGTTGAGATTCACGTTCGGGTCGCTGGGCCGCGGCCAGATCCGGTTCTCGACGTCGAACCGCTCGTCGTTGTTGTCCTGGGCCAGGCCGAACATCTGCAGGTAGGTCTGCGCCGAGCCGGCGATGGGGCGCTCCTGCTCGCCGCTGCCGGCGAACACGCGGAGCTGGACCGACGAGCGCACCACGTCCTCGCCGCCGATGCGGTACACCGACCGGATCTCGCGGTCGAAGGCGGGCGAGCCGGGACCGACGCTCGGATCCCAGACCAGGTTGGCGTACTGGTCGGCGGCCGTCGCCTGCACGTCGGGGGTGCCGCCGGTGGTGGTCCACACCGTGTCGCGCCCGTTGATCCGCACGTAGTACGCCACGAGCAGCTGCTCGTTGTTCGGATTCAGCGGCCGGACGAGCGCGAACCAGAGCTGCGACGGGTCCATGTAATAGTCCACGCCCTCGCGCAGCAGGTTGTAGGTCTGGCGGGCGGGGGAGTTGCTGCCGAGGATCTCCAGCCGCGGGCCGTTGGGGTTCTGCGGCGGCGTGCCGTACTGCAGCCGGTAGACCAGGACCTTGACCGGGCGCAGGGTGTCGGGGAGCTCGGCGGCCATGCGCGCCATCTGCGCACGGTCGAGCAGGTCGATGTTGGGATACTCGCCCTTGAACAGCCGCGGATCGACGGTGAAGAAGAACCGGCGGGCCTCGACCTGCCAATCGGCGATGTCGAGGCGGCCGCTGGAGTAGGCGCTGTCGCCGATCTCGAAGTCGCGGTCCTGGACCACGTTCCCCATCTGCTGGGCGGCGATGGCGCGGATGTCGAGGGGGCCGATGTGGCCGATGGCCTGCAGGCCGTAGTTGCCGGCCGGGATGCCGGCGGTGATGAACCGCGAGGTCGGGGCGTCGAAGGAGACGTTGCCGACCTGGAGCTGCTGGAGTCCCTGATTGGGGGAGCCGCGGTAGACCAGCGAGATGTTGTTGGAGGCGTCGAACTCGCGCTGCGAGTCGTAATCCACGTTCACGTGGACGTGGTTGGCCACCGTGCCGGTGCTGCGGACCGAGAACTGGAAATCGAAGTTGGGAGCGAAGGTGCCGTTGCAGGCCCGGCTGGGGTTGTAGAATTGACTGAAGTTGCAGGTCTCGTTGCGGTCCTGCTCGGCCCGGGCCTCGATGCGGGCGCCGAGCTGGAAGTTGAGGTCGCTGCCCGGGCCGAAGAGCGACGTGGCGACGGAATCGGTGTCGGAAGCCGGGACCCAGACCGCGTGGTTGCCCTGCATGACGAGGCGGCGGGGCCCGAGTGCGGCGTCGGGCGCCACGGCGCTCGGCTCGGCGCGCTGCGCGGCGGCGAGCGCGGGGACGAGCAGGAAGAGGACGGCAAGCAGGCGAGAGACGCGCACCAAACCCGTGACGTGGGGTATGACGCCGCCGGCGGAACGAAGGCGCGTCGGCCGTCCTTCGGCGAGTCGGTCCCTGGGACCTTGAAATTGAGCGGTCGGCGGGTGGAATATACTAGCCGGACGACGGCCCACAACCCTGTGGGAGACTTGAAGTTCCACGCCGACAAGGGGCAGATGGCCCGATCGTGAAGATTCTGACCAAGTACGTCCTCAAGGAGCACATCGGGCCGTTCGTCTTCGCGGTGACCGCGCTCACGTCCATGATGTTGCTGCAGTACGTGGGCAAGCGGCTCGGCGACCTGGTGGGGAAGGGGCTGCCCTGGCACGTGCTGGTGGAGTTCTTCGTGCTGTCGCTCCCGCTCACGGTGGCCATGACGCTGCCGATGGCGGTGCTCGTCGCCGTGCTCTATGCGTACAGCCGGCTGGCCACCGAGAACGAGATCACGGCGATGCGGGCCAACGGAATCAGCATGCGGACGCTGATGATCCCGACGCTGATCGCGGGCACGGTGGTGGCGTTCGTGATGCTGCTGTTCAACGATCAGGTGCTGTCGCGGGCCAACCACCAGCTGGCGGTGCTGCAGAACGACATCGCGCGCACCAAGCCGAGCTTCGCCCTCAAGGAGCAGGTGATCAACACGGTCGTGGACCAGAAGTTCTACCTGCGCGCGGCGCGCATCGACCGGGCGTCGCAGCACATGAAGAACGTGGTCATCTACGACGTGAGCAACCCGGCCCACCGGCGCACGATCTACGCCGACAGCGGCACGCTGAGCCTGGCCTCGAACAAGGTCGACCTGCTCATGCACCTGTACGACGGCGTGATGATCGAGACGCCGACGCAGCAGCCCGAGCAGTTCACGCGGCTGTTCTACACGCGCGACCTGCTGCGCATGCGGAACGTGACGAACTTCTTCCAGGCCACCGACGCCGACTCGGCGCAGAAGAGCGACCGCGAGATGTCGGTGTGCGAGATGCAGGCCAAGTTCGCGCAGTACGACTACCAGCTGCAGCAGGCGACGTACGACCGGCGGATGGCCGAGGCGCGGTTGCTCCAGGTGACCGGAGCGAAGAACATCCAGTGGCCGGCCAAGCCGGTGCGGCGCAATCCGTTCGGCTTGGGAAAGATCTACTGCGCGGTGGCGGCGCGGCTGTTCCACGTGAAGAGCGCCGAGGCGGCGATCCTGCCCCCGAAGCGGGGGCCGCCGTCGTCGGGGATCTTCGCCGAGCCCACCTTCCAGGTGCCGCAGCAGCCGCAGCAGAAGCCCGTGCCGCCGATGCCGCCGGCGCGGACCGAGAGCGCCGCGGCGGCCGAGGCGGCGGGGCGGCCGGTGCCGCCGTCGGCGCTCGTTTCCGGGC
>JBJKPA010000494.1:0-5854 GCA_046706905.1 Gemmatimonadaceae bacterium | reverse complement strand
CATCTACGGGCGCGGCGCGGCCGACATGAAGTCGGGCGTGGCCGCGATGTGCGCCGCCGCCGCGCTGGCCGCCGACGACCTCACCCGGGGCGAGCTGATCGTCGCCGCCGTGGTGGACGAGGAGTTCGAGAGCCGCGGTACGCGCGATCTGATGGAGCGGGGCATCCGCGCCGACGCCGCGATCGTGGCCGAGCCCACGGGGCTGGCGATCATGCCCGCCCACCGCGGATTCGTCTGGGCCACGCTCACCTTCCACGGCCGGTCCGCGCACGGCAGCCGCTGGGAGCTGGGCGTCGACGCCATTCGTCACGCCGGCCTCGTGCTGGCCGAACTCGACGCGCTCGATGCCGGCGAGCTCGCCCGGCACGCACACCCCCTGGCCGGCCGCGCGTCGCTGCACGCCTCGCTGATCGCCGGCGGCTCGGGGATGTCCACCTATCCGGACCGGTGCGAGCTGCGCGTCGAACGCCGCACGGTGCCCGGCGAGACGGCGGCGCAGGTGATGGCCGAGCTGGAGGCGGCCTGTGCCCGCGTGCGCGCTCGGCGCCCCGAGCTGCGCGTCGACGTCACGCTCGACCTGGCCCAGAGCCCGAGCGACGTGCCGCCCGATGCGCCGGTCGTGCGCGCGCTCGCCGACGCGCTGGACCAGCAGGCCATCCCCGTCCGCGTGGATGGGATGAGCGCGTGGACCGACTGCGCGCTGCTCAACGAGGCGGGCATCCCGGCGATCTGTTTCGGCCCGGGGGATATCGCGCTCGCCCATTCCGACGAGGAGTACGTGGACACGGAACAGATCCCACGCGCCGCCGCGGCGCTCGAGCGGCTGGCCCGTGGCTGGTGCGGCGCGGGGCTGGAGGCGGCATGGCCACGCTGACCGTGCAGCAGTACGACCTGATCGAGCGCGCCGTGGCGCACGGGGACCGGTTGGTGCTCACCCGGCGTGGCACCGAGTACGTGGTCATTCCCGAGCGGCTGGTGCTCCGCGGCCGGCGCGAGGCGATCGAGGCCCGGAACCCGACCACCGGCGATCACCTCGAGCTGTTCCTCGACGAGCTCGACGCCATCGAGGCGGTGCGATGACGGGCGGTGAGGAGCGGCCGCTCGTCGCCGTGTACGCCGACGAGTCCTGCCTGGGCAACGGCACCGAGGGCGACAACCCCGGCGCCGCGGCGGGCGTGATCGAATACCGCACGCCCGAGGGCGGGCGCATGGTGCGGCGCGACTTCTGGCGGGCCGAGCCCGCGACGACGAACAACCGCATGGCCCTGGCCAGCCTCATCGGCGCGTTCGACGTACTCGCCCAGAAGGGCGGCCGCTTCCGCGTCGTGTTCACCAGCGATTCGCAATATCTGATCAAGGGCATGCGCGAGTGGGTCGCCGGGTGGATGGCCCGCGGGTGGCGCCGCAAGGGCGGGCCGATCGAGAACCTCGCGCTCTGGCAGGCGGCCGTGGAGCGGGTGCGCCCGCACCAGGTGGAGTGGCAGTGGGTGCGCGGCCACGTGGGACACGTCCAGAACGAATACGCGAACTTCCTCGCGGTGCGCGCGGCCCGCGACCAGACGGCGTCGGGGGGCGCGGTACCCTCGGGCTTCGACGCCTGGCTGGCCGGCGAGCGTGCCGCCGGGCGCCTGCACGCCGACCCCGCGCCGTTCCCCGATCCACGTAGATTCCGGGCAGCCCGGCCCCTACCCGCCGCGGCCCCCGCCACGTTGCTCGATTAGCGGAGATCCGAATGGACGCCATCGACCGCATGTTCAACGTCCTCGCTCGCGCCGTGCGCGACGCGCAGCCGCGCTACCTCTCGCAGCCGTTCGAGGTGGCCGAGCTGTACCAGACGCTGCTCCCGTACCGCCACTTCCGGCGCGAGCTGGCCCTGGACACCAACGAGGACTACGAGCTGACCCTCATGCAGCTCCTTTCCGGCGCTCGGGGGTATCTGATCGTGGACGATCGGATGCGCGACGCGCTGGAGCGGGAGCTGGCCTCGCCCAATCCCGACCCCGGCGCGTTCCGGCAGTTCGCGGACGCACAGGTGGCGTTGTCGCCGACGGCGGTGCAGAAGCTGGGGCACACGCCGGAGGGGAGCGTGGACGCGGCCCGGTCGAGCGGGACCACGGTACGGCTCTCCACGCCCGCCTCGATGGCGGCCGCGGCGGCCGCCGCCGACGAGATGCGGTGCCGGTACTGCAGCGGCAAGCTGCCACAGGGCCGGAAGGTGGTGTTCTGCCCGCACTGCGGGCAGAACCTCACGGTGATCAATTGCGGCGCCTGCGGCGCCGAGGTGGAGGTCGGATGGAAGTACTGCGTGTCGTGCGGCCGGCCCACGGGCCAGGAACAGTGATGCGGCGCGGGGGACGCCTCGCCGCGCTCGCGGCGGCGGCCGTCCTCACCGCCTGCGCTCCGGGCGGCACCCGCCATGCGTCGGAGGCCCCCGTCCCGAAGGGACCCGTCTGGCCCGTCGTGACGCACGAGCACGTGGACCTCTGGCTCCACGGCTACGCCCTGCTCACCCGAGACGCGGCGCAGGTGCCGGTGTTCCGCCGCGGCTACCGCGATTCGGTGGAGGCGCTGCGCCACCACGACAACGTGCTCACGGCGCTCGACGCGAATCACCAGAAGCTCGCCACGCTGATGGCCCAGAATCCGGAGATCGGCAACGGCCAGTTCCTGCCCCTGTACTTCGACTCGTGGGACGCCATGACGGCCGCGATCCACGCCTTTCTCGACGCACAGGGCGATCCGCGCGACGCCGATCCCGCCCAGCAGCGAAACGTGGCGCTCATCGCCTCGCTGTATCCCACGGCGCAGGATCGCGAATGGCTCCGTCTGTTCACGCAGTCGCTGGGCGACGAGTCGCAGCACTTCTTCCACGCCTATTGGGTCGAGCAGGAACGGAAGCGCGGGCCGCTGGTCGCTGCCGTGGATTCCGTGTGGGAGTCGCTGCGGCCGCGCTTCCAGCGCTTCCTCACCAACACGCAGCAGGTGAACGGCGAACTCGTACTCTCGCTGGTGCTCGGCGGCGAGGGCCGCACGCTCAACGCGTCGCCGCAGCACAACGTCGTCGTGGTCGGGCTCCCTGACTCCCGCGCCGAGCTCGACATGCCGATATACGGGTTCGCGCACGAGGTCGTGCAGACCATCACCGCCGCGGCGATCGCCCGGAACACCACCATCGCGCAGCAGCGGAGCGGCGAGGCCGGCGCCTATTCCCCGACCGCCGCCGTGCGCGGGGGAGCGATGCTGCTCGAGCGCGTCGCGCCCGATCTCATGAACGGCTACATGCGGTTCTATCTGTCGCAGGCCGGCGTGGCCGTCCCGGCCGGAAATCCCGAGCCGACCTTCACCGCCACCTTCCAGCTTCCGAGCGCCATTCTCGCCTCGATCGACAGCCAGATCGCCAAGGCGCTGAGCGGAATCTGAACCCGGCCGGCGTCCGTATATTTGGAATCATGGCTGACGCTCCCGTCCCCGCTCCGGTACCGCGCCGTCCCCTGGACCGCGCGGCGCTGCAGCGCGTGCTGGCCCGCGCCGCCGAGCTGCAGGCGCTGAACGGCGATCCCGCCGAAACGTTCACCGACGAGCAGATCATCGAGCTGGGCAAGGAGGTCGGCCTGTCCCCGCAGCACCTGCGGCAGGCGCTGGCCGACGAGCGCGGCCGGCGCGAGGCCGGGATCGGCCACGGGCTGCTCACCGGATCCTCCACGGTGTCCGCCGAGCGGGTGGTGCGCGGCACCGCCGAGAACGTGTTCGCCGCGCTCGACGTCTGGATGCAGAAGGAGGAGTGGCTGCAGATCAAGCGCCAGTTCCCGGACCGCATCGTGTGGGAGGCGCGCCGCGATTTCGAGGGCGGCGTGCGCCGCCTGCTCAACGTCGGCGGCCGGGGGTACTCGCTGTCGAGGGCGACCGACGTCGGCGCCACCGTCGTGCCGGCCGACGAGGGACGCGTGCTGGTGCGGCTCGACGCCGATCTCTCCGGCAACCGGCGCGCCGCCGTGGGCGGGATGCTGGCCGCGACGTCCGTCGGCGCGGCGGGCACGGTCGTCGCGCTCGTGCTCCACATCGCCGCCGTCGCCGTTCCGGCGCCGCTGCTCGGGTTCTGGGCCGTGGGATACTTCGCGGCCCGCACCACGCACGGCCGCGCCGTGGCCCGCGTCCAACTGACCCTGGAGCAGATGCTCGACCGGTTGGAGCGCGGCGAGCGGGCGGACAATCCGTCGCTGCTGCGCATGCTCGCGCAGGCGGCCGGCGCCGCCCCGCGCCGCTACTGACCCGGCCCGCCCAGGACCGCCAGCCGCACCGGACGCCGCCCCGCGCGCGTGGCGAGCCATCCCAGCATCCGGTTGCTCATCACCCCCACGATGCTCAGCAGCGTCAGGGTCTTCACTTCGGCGCGCGAGATCTTCACCACTTCGCGCCGCGCCAGCGCGTCGGGCGTTCGGGTCAGCTCGCGCAGCGTGGCGTAGGCGAACACGAGCGGCAGCACGCAGAACAGCCGGATGGCCACCGCCCGCCGCGGAATGAGCAGCAGATAGTCGCGGGCGTGCCCCAGGTCCTCCCACGCGAGGTCCACCAGCGACGCCATCGCCGCCCGCGTTCCGCTCGCGTGGGCCTCGGCGAGGATCGTCGCGTGGCTCCCGCCGTGCTCGGCGAGCAGCTGCTCGGGGACGTAGATGGAGTTCTCGTGCTCGGCGTCCCGCGCCACGTCCTTGAGGATGTTCACCGTCTGCAGCGCCTCGGCGAACGACCGGCTCCGCTGCCGCAGGACGTCGTACTTGCGAGGCCCGATGCTCGGCGCGTGCTCGTGCCAGAGATCGGTGAGCATGTAGCCCACCGTGCCCGCCACGTAGTAGCAGTACTCGCGGTACTCCTCCAGACTCTGGATCCGGATCCCGCGCGGGTAGAGCAACACGAACTTGCGCATGCCCTGCGCCATCTCGGCCACCCACTTGCGCACGTGCTCCTGCGTAGCCGGGGAGAGGCTCCGGAACACGACGAACACCAGATCGGTGTGCCGGATGAGGTCGAGGTGCGGCGGGTCGCCGGTGAGCGAGCGGACGAGCCCCGGAAAGGCGTCGGCCGCGGCGGGGTCGCCGAAGCAGGCCAGGAACCGGTCGAACAGCACGGCCTTCTCGTCGGCCGGCATCCCGGGCGCGTCCTCGATCGTGTCGGCGATGCGGCAGAGCAGGTAGGCGCAGTTCACCGCCCGCCCCAGCGCCCCCGGCAGCGCCCGGATGCTCAGCGCGAAGGTGCGCGACACCGCCGGGAGCACGTCGTGCGAGAAGCGGAGCGCCTCGTCGAGACGCGGATCGGAAGCGGGACGGGAATCGGCGGCGGACACGGCCGGTGGAGTCGGCGTCAGGGGAGCAGGTGCGTTAGACTTCGGCGTTGCCGGGTCAGGACCAAAGCTATCGCGCCGGATGGCCCGGCGCTCGCGGCCCGGCGCGACTCCAGTGCGAGGATTCCGTTCGCGTGAGCCATTCCGCCCCTCCCGGATTTCGCGGCACCTTCCGCGCCGACGACGCGGCCCGCGCCGTGTACGGCGAGGCCGCGGGCATCGCGCGCTGCTGGCCCGACGCGGTGGCCGTGCCCACCGACGCCCGTGACGTGCAGACCCTCGTCGGATGGGCCCACCGCGAGCGGATCCCGTTGATCGCCCGCGGCTCGGGGAGCGGCATGGCGGGCGGCGCGGTGGGCGAGGGCGTCGTGGTGGACCTGAGCCGGCTCCGCGCCCTGGGCGACGTGAAGCTGGAAACGCGCACGATCCGCGCCGGCCCGGGCGTGCTGCGGGCCGAGGTGGACCGCGCGGCGCGCGCCGTGGGGCTCCGCTTCCCGGTGGATCCGTCGAGCGGCGCCT